>CAZTKW010000208.1:5431-6390 GCA_964614315.1 uncultured Pirellulales bacterium | reverse complement strand
AGATGGGCGTCATCAAGGTCGCCAGCACCATCCTGATGGTGGCTATGTTTATAGTGGTTATGAGCCGCGTGAAGGCTACGTTAGTGAGCCTACAGGGCTGGGCAAGGCTGCTCGGCCACTTTGCAGTATTGTCTACCCACACCCTTCGAGGGCTGGCGACGGTGGCGGGGCGCTGCGTTCGAAGCCGAAGGCCGCGGCCCCCTCGGCGACTGGTAGCGGGTCTTCTCAGCCTCGCACTGATCGTCGCGGGGCTATCCGGCATGGCCGCCTCCACCTCCCAGTGGGTCAGCCTCTTCGCTAGGGTGGAACAGCCGCCCACGGTGAGCAAGTCCGTGCTGGCTGATCCTCAGATCACCCAGGACGAGGTGGACGCCATAACCCAGGTCCATACCGGCGTCACCGGTTGCCTCCCAGCGGACACCGAATTCCCCATCGAGGTGCCCACCCACTCCTGCGTGTGGTGGATGCTACGCATCACAGTAACCAACTCGACGGGTGGGGAAATGCACGACGTGATGGTGGTGGACCGTTTCGGCGCGGAGTTGGGAGTGAACGAATTCCTGGACTACGTGCCGGTGGAGGTGGTCCCCGTCTTCCACAGCCGCGGGCGGTCATCTTCCGCCCTGGCGCCCTTTGAGACCCAGTTCCGCGTCGTCTGGTGCGTGACCGACGGTGAGCCCGGGCCCGTCGACCCCATCAAGGATGATACCTGCATCGACCCGGTACCGGCTCAGCCGCTGCTGCCCGGCGAAAGCGAATCCATCGACCTCCTTGTGTTCACGAAGCTCAACCCCTCCGGCAAGCAGGAGTACACCACGCCCGGCACCTACACCATGAACAGCGGTGCTACGGTCACATGGGAGCAGGGGGCCGCTGGAGGCCCCCAGGGCAGCGACAGTACGGCGTCCATCTACGTCGTCGCCACCGGCGATCCCGACCCGACATCTACGCCTACGCCG
>CAZTKW010000208.1:4493-5331 GCA_964614315.1 uncultured Pirellulales bacterium | reverse complement strand
ACAGCAACACCTACCCCTACGCCGACAGCAACACCTACCCCTACGCCGACAGCAACACCTACCCCTACGCCGACAGCAATACCAACGCCTGGCGGGCCCCCGACGCCCAGGCCCTGGCCCGAACCTGAGGACTGGATTGGTATCTTGGGCACCGGCGGGGGCCTCTGCACCGACCCGCCGGGAACCGACCCCGTCCGGGATGTCAAGCCCGCCTCTGCGGATCTTGTGGGGAACCAGATGTACCCTTCCCAGTACGCCTCCTACGACGACGTGAATCTGTTCTTGCGGATGCGCTTGGACGGCAGCCCCGCGTCGAAACACGATTTCCGACACCAGGTATGGGGGGCGCTGATCGACGTGGACAACACCGTGTCGAGCGAGCCGGTCAACTCCTACGAGCGACTGGTCGTGGCCGACGGTGCGAGCGGTTTCGTGGAGGTGAAGGCGAATACGTTGCCCGATGACCCCTTCCTGCCCTACAGCGACATTGACGACCTCGGCCTGGCCACCCTGATCGCGAAACTGCCGCTCGGCACCCACGCCCGGGTGGTGTCGGAGCCAACGGCAGACCGCTCTTTGGACAGTCGCGACGGAAAGGACTATTTCCTGGACATCCAGTTCCCGTTCGAGCAACTGGGAGTGCCCGAGGGTACGTCGCTGCGGCTCGCTTTCTTCACATCGTCCAACGGCACACGCTTGAACAAGGACATTAACGAAACCTGCGGTTCGCTGGGGAATCTGATTCTCGAAACGGCACCCATGGCGGTTGGGCCTACCGAGATGGCTGCGCCTACGCCCACGCTTACGCCCACACCAACGCCAACACCAACACCTACGC
>CAZTKW010000208.1:0-4393 GCA_964614315.1 uncultured Pirellulales bacterium | reverse complement strand
CCGAACCAACACCTACGCCCGAACCAACACCTACGCCCGAACCAACACCTACGCCCGAACCAACACCTACGCCTGAGCCTGCGCCAACACCTACGCCTGAGCCTACGCCCACGCCTACGCCTACGCCAACACCGACGCCTACGCCAACACCGACGCCTACGCCCACACCGACGCCTACGCCCACACCGACGCCTACGCCCACACCCACGCTTACGGCGTCGCCGCCGCCGGAAGGGGCCGGCGGCTGATGCAATAGACAGACAGGCGGTGAGGGCCCAACCCGCCGTCTCACCTAAAGGGGAGGTAAGGGAAAGCGGCCCGGGCCCTCACCAACATGATATACCACTATAGAAAGGAGGTGAAAAGATATGGTCACGAAACTAATTCTGGGCTTCACAGCTCTAGTGCTCGTCGGGGCGGGGGTGGCTGTGTTCGCGGCCAACACCGCCCAGTGGGTCAACGTCCAGGCCCGCGTGGAGAAGGAGATCGAGGTCGCCTGTGTGGACCGAGACGGTACCGTGGTCAGCTGCGACTACGGAGTGACCTTCCCCCAGAACATTCACGAGAAGGTCGTTGAGGTCACCCTGAGCAACAGCTTCTACAACCAGGACGTCAAGTCCGACGTCCTGTACTGGGTGCTCTGGGAGTGCAAGCAGTTCTCCGACGGCCGCGACCTCGATGGCGACGGCATCCCCGACTGTCGGGTGGACGTGCCGCAGCCCCACGACCTATGCTACAACGACGACCATCACAAGTGGGAGAACTGCGACGAGGCGCTCGACGGGATGATCCGTGACTACATCACGGTAACCCCCAGCGACCCCTCGTGCCTGAGCACGTACGACGGGCCCACGGGGCTCCCCAAGCACATCGAGGGGATCGGGAACGGCGTCGTTGACGACACCGTACAGCCGAAGTGCTTCTACCACCTGGCGTTCCAACCGCCTGCCTGCGAGGGTCACTTCAACCCGTACACGGACCCGGCACCGGCTCCGCAGACGATACCGTGCCACGAGGTGACCGACTCCCCGGACCCCCAGGACTGGGACCGCTTCGCGGAGATGGGCGACGACTTCAAGATCCAGGTGTACGGCTTCAGCTACCACTAGGATCGTCTGGCACAAGAAACGCCCGGCGGTTCCTCCCGCCGCCGGGCACCCCAAAACCCTGTCAGGCCATCGAGCCGAAGGGCCGCCGGGCCTGAGACCACAGTTGAGACCGGGGGAGAGGAAGAACGGAGGAAATGAGCAGAGACATATCTGAGGGCACCACCAGCGGCCCGGCCGGTCGGGCGCATAGACTGCGCAGCGTATGGGCCTCTCTGGGCCGACGCTGGCCCCGCCGACTGAGGCCTCGGCTGCCGAGGCTAAGGCGGTGGCAATGGGCTATCGCGGGTGTCCTGCTGCTGCTTCTTGTTCTGTGGCTGTCCATGACCGCTCAGTCGACCTCTATGTATTCGGCGAGTGTGTTAGTGACGGAGGGTTCCCACGGGGTCCCCCCGCCCGGCAACCCCTTCGACTTCGGCGATCTTCCCCCTACGGCCTCTATGGAGACCAAGCACACCTTCAAGAACGACGGCAAGTTTGACACCTACGTAATGATCATTGTGTCCGGGGAGATAAGGGACTTCCTTGACATCGAGGATGCCTTTTTCAATTTAGGATCCGGCGAGGAACGAGAGATCCTGGTGAAGCTGAGCGTGCCTGCCACGGCGGAGCCGGGCAAACGATACGACGGCAGGGTAGTCGTGACATATCTTCCCTGGGGGGTTCCCTGGTGACATGAGCCAGCTACTTTTCGCTGCCTGGGTCGTTGCGAGCCTTGTCCTGTTCCTTCCTCTGGGTATGCTCCTGCGGCTGGCACGCCGGCTGGTAAGACGCGACCGCGGCGTTCGCCAGAGTCCCGCCCCAGCGGGTGTCGCCATCCCTCCGGGGGAGACGGAGGCGTCCCCTCCTGCAGGCGATATGGAAGCAGCGGAGCTAGGCCTGCCGGTGGGCGCAACTCCGGAGAGACCCGCAGCTCGCTCAACCCGCAATCTCATCCGTCCACTCAGCCCTGTACTGAGTTTCCTACTCTACCTGGCCTTCATCGCCGGAGCTGTGTATTTCGTTCCGCAGATCCTCTCGTGGGTGTTGGACACGCCCCATCCGATGGCGGCCGTATCCTCCCAGTCCATGTGGCCGACGCTCAAGAAGGGCGACCTGATTTTCGTCAACGGCGTCGACAAGGTCGAAGACCTTGCGGTGGGTGATATCATCGCTTTCGAGCACCCGAAAGGCATCACGGTCCACCGGGTTGTGGAGGTCAGGGGCGATCTCATTACGACAAAGGGCGACGCCAATCCGGTAGAGGACAAGCCCATCCGTTTCGACCAGGTCGTCGGACGCATTCTCACGATAGGCGGTCGTCTGGCAAAACTGCCATACGTGGGGAGCATCGGTGGGCTGCTCGCTACGCAGGCCGGCCAGTCCCCGGACGAGCAAGAGAGCCCGACGGGGGAATCGAGCGGAGCTCTGGCCCCCTCGGAAGCCGAGTCACCCCCAGCACCTAAGGGGCCAGTGAGCACCTCCCCCGGCACCATCGAGCTGGTAAGCGTCGACAGTGCCGGCAACCAGGCCAACGGCTTCAGCACCCAGCTCGCCATCAGCGCCGACGGCCGCTTCATCACCTTTGTTTCGGTTGCCACCAACCTCGCGCCCGGCGACACCAATGACGAAAACGATATCTTCATCCACGACCGCCAGACCGGCATCACCGAGCGCGTAAGCGTGGACAGTGCTGGCAACCAGGCCGACGGCAGCAGCGACGCGCCCGCCATTAGCGCCAACGGCCGCTTCGTCACCTTTGTTTCGACTGCCAGCAACCTCGTGCCCGCCGACATCAACGGCGAGACTGACATCCTCGTCCACAACCGCCAGACCGGCATCACCGAGCGCGTAAGCATAGACAGCGCTGGCAACCAGGCCGACGGCAGCAGCGAAGGGCCCGCCATCAGCGCCGACGGCCGCTTCGTCGCCTTTGTTTCAGCCGCCAGCAACCTGGTTCCCAGCGACACGAACAGGGAAAGTGACGTCTTCGTCCACGACCGTCAGACCCGTGCCACGGAGCGCGTGAGCGTGGACAGCGCCGGCAGCCAGGCCGACGGCAGCAGCGCCGCACCCGCCATCAGCCCCGATGGGCGCTTCGTCGCCTTTGAGTCGAAGGCGGGGAATCTTGTGCCCGGCGACACCAACGGCGAAAGCGATATCTTCATCCACGACCGCGAGACCGGCATCACCCAGCGCGTGAGCGTGGACAGCGCCGGCAGCCAGGCCGACGGCAGCAATGACGCGCCCGCCATCAGCGCCGACGGCCGCTTCGTCGCGTTTGAGTCGAAGGCGAGCAATCTCGTACCCCGCGACTTCAACCGCCGCCAGGACGTCTTCGTCCACGACCTCCAAACAGGCACCACGGAGCGGGTGAGCGTGGACAGCACCGGTAACCAGGCTTCCGGTCCTACCGACGCGCCCGCCATCAGCGCCGACGGCCGCTTCGTCGCCTTTCAAGCGGGCCACGCCAATCTGGTGCCTGGTGACACCAACCGTCGCCAGGACGTCTTTGTGCACGACCGCCAGACTGGCATCACTGAACAGGTGAGCGTGGACGGCGCCGGCTACCAGGGGAACGACCACAGCGGCTTGCCCAGCATCAGCGGCGACGGGCGCTTCATCGCCTTTTGGTCGTTGGCGAGCAACCTTGTGTCCGGCGACACTAGCCTGTCCCAGGACGTGTTCGTGCACGGCTGGGAGGAGACGGATGCCAACGAGTAGCGGAACCAAACGCGGGAATCGAATGGAAACTTGGCACCGTCAGGAGCTGGTACATCTCCGCGAGGGCAAACCCTCGGTGGCCTCCAGCGAGTCCGACCAGATGACGGGCCAGGCAACGCCCCCCCCCAAGGCCACGGAGCGCGTGAGCCTGGACGGGTTCAGGAACCAGGGGAACGACCATAGCGGCTCGCCCACATCACGCACCCCCGCGTTTTGGGCCATGTCCCGCGATGTCGCCCCCAGGGCCCAGTCCCCGGCCGTATCGACTTTGGACGAATCCGCGGCTTGCTCTTCTATGGGCAAGAAATCGGCGATAGGCCTCGCCGATTTGCTCCCCGTCCTGTGCTGAGACATGGGTTCGCAGGACCCCGTCTGGGGTCGCGGCTAGACGATAAAGCGACGCTCCATCACCTGGCATACGCCTCGCTATGGATAGGCAACGATATGCTCTATCCCCGGGAGCCACAGACGGTGGTGCCCCGGGGCACCTGGGTCATACTGCTTGTCGGACTCGCGCCTTTGGCGCGCCCTTGGCGTGGCACCAGGCGGTCGCCGACCTCCGACCGACCGTCTGGCCGCCAATG
>CAZTKW010000207.1:0-6400 GCA_964614315.1 uncultured Pirellulales bacterium | reverse complement strand
AATCGAGCAATTCCAAAAAATAACCAGCAGCTATGACGAACCCGATGAGCAAATACAGCAAATCCAAAATATAGCCTTAAACCTTGAGCAGAGCACGCCGGAAAAGCAATTTTATACCTTCGCCGATTGTGCGGTAGAAGCGAAACAACCAGAGGCCGAAAAGAAAGTTTATGCAACCAGCTTAAGGAATCTTAATCAATTTGCGGGATATAAACCGGGGAATTTCATCGTTATCGCTGCTGCAACGTCAATGGGTAAAAGTTCTCTTGCCTGCCAGGACGCGGTTTATTTGGCTCAGAGTGGGCTTTCGGTAATTTATTTCACTCTGGAAATGACGCATAGCGGGTTATTTGAGCGGGCAGCACGGAACGCAGGAATTGAGGACTTGAAAAGCCTTGACATCGTTCTGCACGAAGCAGCCGACACACCGGAAAAACAGCTTGCGTTTATAAAGACCAGAAAAAAAGAGCATGGAGTTGATATTGTGTTTGTGGATTATCTACAGCTAATGCACGATGGCAGAAAAATCGAAAACAGGACACAAGAAATAACCACCATAAGCAGGAAATTAAAACGTATGGCAATGACGGAGCAAGTGCCCGTAATTGCCCTAAGCCAGCTTAACCGGGCAGTTGATCTTCGTGAAAACCATCGTCCACGACTAAGCGATTTGAGGGAATCAGGCAGCATCGAGCAGGACGCGGACATTGTGATACTTTTATACCGCGAAGATTATTATCGAAAAAGAGATAACCCCAATGCACCGCAGGACGGAACGGCGGAAGCCATCATAGGTAAAAACCGCAATGCACCTACGGGCGTAGCACAGCTTATCTTTTTGGATGAACAGGTAAGATTTGCAGATAAAACCAATTTTCCGGAGACGCTATTATGAACGATAAAATTTTGAAAGTGCAAGAAGACATTGACCTAATACTGGCTCAACAAACAGGCGAAATGAAATATTTTAGAAAAGTCAAACCTGAAACTTCTGAGAAAATGACAGAGCTATGCGTTAAAGAGGTCGAGCTTGATAATAAAGATAGAGCGAGTCGGGAATAGGTGAAGTAGAGGTAGTAGGTTAAGGGCTATGAAAAATAAGCGTAGCTTTTAGCAGAATAAGAAGGGCTAATAATATGATTTACTTAGGAATTAGCGGATTAGTGTTGTTTTTGGTGTGTTTATTGGCGGAAAGCAGGCTATGAAACAAGAAAAACGCAAGATTTCAGGTCGAATCGTCGTTTATGGGCTAAATAAGCGGGAAAGCATCGGATTACGAATCTATGGGTTGCGATTAAATGACAGAAAAACAGGCATATAAGAGCAGGATTTTGAAGGCGCTTAAGGGTTTTGAGCAGGATAAAAACCGGTCTAAGGCTGGCAGGCTCGGCGGTGGGAGTGCTCGGACGCATAAGACGGAGTTTAAGCAATATGGCAAATTATAATAAAATTATCCTGATGGGCAATTTGACACGTGATCCACAGTTAAGCTACCTGCCAAGTCAAACGGCGGTTGTGGACTTCGGGTTAGCGGTAAATCGCAAGTGGCGGGGTAAGGATGGAGAGGACAAAAGCGAAGTCTGTTTCATCGAATGCAGGGCTTTCGGTCGAACCGCTGAGAATCTCAATAAATACTTTAGCAAAGGTTCACCGCTATTTGTTGAGGGCCGCTTAACTTTCGATAGCTGGACGGCCCAGGACGGCACGAAGCGGAGTAAACACAGGGTTACGGTCGAGAGCTTTCAGTTTATCAATTCAGGTAAGGCTCAGGCTTCAGAAACGCAAGCTGAGCAGCAGGACTATCAGCAACCCGATGATGATATACCGTTTTAGGATTTGAACAATGGCAAAACGAAAAACGAGAAAATTATATATTCCGCGGGACAGTTTTATCAGCAAAGACCCTATCTTGCGACAAAATCAGCTGGATAATTTACTCAAAGGGCATAAACGCAAGCGGGCGAAGAGAGAAACTCCGTCCAGCATATTAGCTTCGATGCGAAAGCTTGATATTATCCCGTACATCGAGCGGCATTTTTACGTTAAGCAAGATAGGCTGCATCCGGTCAAGCTGTTAGCCTGGCAAAGAGAGGCATTGACGGGCATATTCTACGGAGAGCAGCAGCCGTCCCTTGCTGTCATCGGTTCGGTTAAGAAAAGCGGCAAAAGTGCTTTGGCTGGTGCTGTTGCTCAGTTTTTTTTGACGAATAAAGACTACTCAGAGACCTACATTTTAGCTCCCGATAAAGAGGCCGGAAGGGATATCATTTTTACATCGTTGGAACAATCTCTGAGGCTGCATCCAATTCTCAAGGACGCTTGCGATTTTTACAAAGACGAGATTCGATTCAGGGATTCTTTTGTCAAGGTTCTGGCTTGCGATTTGAGCATAAGCGGTTTGAGGCCGGACTTAACCTTAATCGATGAGCCGTGGACCTTCAGAACGCCGAGCAGTCAAAGAGTTTTGGACGAGATGACAGTGAATCCGTGCGGAAAACACTTGACGATTGCTGTTAGTTATGCCGGGTTCAGTGAGGACGCAACAGAGGATTTATCATTATGGAAGTGGTACGATAGAGGTCAAAAGATAGAATCGGGAGAGGAAAAACCAGACCCTTCATTTTTCTTTTATTGGAAAACAGATTATAGCGGTGTGCCGTGGGTAGAGAATACGAATTATTTGGAGAATCAGCAAAAGATTTTGAGGCCGAGTACCTATGCACGTTTTCACCGGAACGAATGGGCTTCGAGTGATTCTGGATATTTTGTTGGTGCTGAGGAAGTTGATCGTTGTATATCGGCGAAGGTTACAAGGGGGAACGATAACGATTCGATGATTATTGTCGGACTTGACGTGGGGTATCGGCACGATGCGACGGCTTTGGTTGCTGTTGGTCAATTTGACGAGCGGCGTTTGGCGATTGTTGATCATCGCTGTTTCGTTCCAAAACAGGGAGAGACTTTGAATCTTCAAAACACTGTCAAGTCAAGTCTGGAAGAATGGGATATCGAATATCGCATCGCTGAGGTTCTATTTGACCCGTTTCAGTGTATTCATCTTGCTCAGGAACTTTCGTTGCTGGGTTTTACGATGACGGAATACAGGCAGACATCCGCGAATTTGCATAAACTTTGTGAGACCTTGCAGGACTTGATAAAGAACAGGAATTTATTGTTTTATGCGGACGAGGAAATTAGGCATCACTTATTGAACTCGAAGGTCAAAGAATCTCCGCAGGGATTGAGGATAACAAAGACCACTATATCACGTCGGATAGATTTAACGGTTGCTTTGGGTATGGCTTCTGTTCGGGCTGTCGAATATCTTGCACCGGTAGTTGAGCCGAAGTTTTACGAAGTGGGAATGTATGAGGACGTTTTTCCAGCAAACTATTTAATTTAGGAGTATGATTATGGCAAATTGGCAAAAAATGTTAGAAGATGCTTTGGCCGAGGCTTGGGACAAAGCGAAAACTGAAAAGCTAAGAGAGTTGTGGAAAAGTTGTACCGATTATTATGGTTTTCCGCAACTAAAGAGCGTTCGTAAGCTTCGCAAGCTTTCAAAAACGCTTGACCGGTTCTGCAATACCAAAAATCTTTTACCGGCAAAAATGGCCGATGTTATTAAGGCGATTGAAAAGGAAGGTCTAATAGATACCGTTGAATTCGAGTATGGAAAGCCGAAATATCTCGGATTCGTATTGCATCCGAACCTGGGGGCTGCTGGCGGGTCTTTTCATTTTAAGGTTGAAAGCAAAAAGAAATTTCGCGTCGGATTCAAACCCGATGAAAACGATGTTTCGCAGCCGGTTTATCAAGTCAAAATGGGTTTTGGCTTTTTTAAGCTAAATTTGGACGGCAAGTACTCGGCGGCAAACCCACAATTCAAGACGGAAGAAGATATAAATGCGGCGTGGAAGGAAATGCAAAAAAGTTTTGATATTCATACCGGAAGGGTCGGCAATATCACAATTTCGCCGGTTTAGTAAGGACAATAAGATAATCACAGGCGACCCTAAAAAAATCAAGGTTGCTTAACAGAAAGTAGGTGTAAAATGTTAAAAGAGTTTACAGAAAATTTCGAAGGTGTATTTTCAGAGATAACGGTTGATTTTGAAAGCAGAATTATAAAGGGGGCTGCTCTTTGTGGTTTGGTGTCGAAAAATCGAAGGCGGTACACGCCGGAGTGCTTAGCGAGTGCGGTATCTTTATATGAAAACAGCAAGATTTTCATCGACCATCCGAACGAAACAGATACAAGACGGGGCTGGAGAAGCACGAGAGACTTGGGCGGAGCTGTTGAGAATGTTCGTTTTAATCACGGCAAATTAAGGGGAGATGTTCGTTGTTTAAATACGGAAGGCGGGAGAATGATTTTCGAAATTGCACAGAACGCACCTAATGCCGCAGGCTTTAGTCATAATGTCCAGGCGGAATATCACCGAGAAGGCAGCGAGGAAATAATTACTCGTATAGAATCTGTTGCAAGCGTTGACTTGGTGACACAACCAGCGACGGTTAGCGGAATTTATGAATCAATAAAAAAAGGAAACAGCAATATGGAAGCAGAAAGAATCGCAGAGGGTCTAAAAACTCCCGAAAGCTCTGGCGGGTTTTTGGCTATTATTGAGGACGAGTGTATTAACCGGATCGACAGAAAAGATGCTGAAAACAAATCCGCTGAGGCTATTGCTTCGGGTTTGAAGGGCCAAAATAATTATGGGTATTGAAAAACGCATATTGAAAATCGACCTGTTCAAATTATCCGTTAAAGATTTGCTCGACTTATTGCAAAATAAAACTTTGGATTCTGAAGAGCGGCATCAGATTTTGGCTGAGTTACAAAAGCGAAACGCAGGGACACGGTGTAAACAGTTTCTTGAGTAAATGCTAAGCCCGAACTGTTTTAAGGTCTTAGGATTGTTTTGTGGCGTTGTTTTTAGCTGGTTTTGGGAAAAAAGGTGTTTTGTGAAAAATAATAGTGGAATAAATTGTCTTTAATTAAGGAATGATAAACCGGAGTAATTTATTTTGCTTGGGGCTGCCGACGAGATTGGACGGGTCAAACCGTCTTGCCCCAACTCGGCAGCCCTCTCCTTTACATTTTATAGGCGTGCCGAGGGGACGGGCCGTTGCAAGTTTCCGCTACTCCTTTCTCGGAGCGATAGCAGCGGTCCTGTTTTTAAGATTATGATAAACACGGTCGAGCAGATAAAAAAGTTTCTGGACGGAAAAATAAAGAAGTGTAAAAACTTCTCAACTGATAAATTTATCAGTTCACTTTTTGAAGATGAACACGGTTTTAATAGAGCCAAAGCCGGTGTTGGCCGTGAAACTATTCTCAAATTTCTAAATGGCGACGGAGAAACGTGGAAGCACGGTGAAATACAATTTGCTTTGGACAGCATCCAGTCAATCGAGGCCAACGAGTTAGACCGGAAGGGGTTTTAAGATGGTACGATGAACCGACTTTTGCCCTTAGAATCCATCCTCGTGCGTGTGTGAGGGTGCAGGTTGGGCTTGATAAGGGCTTTTTTGCAGTTTTTTTGATTTTTTGAAAAAGAGTATTGACAGGCTGGCGGAATAAGCGATAATGAGAATTATGAAAACCATAGGCTCATATCAAAATACAATGGCCGGGATTAAAGTTTCTGCAAAGAGCTTACCGCTCCTATGGTGCGGCATAAGTCCCGGCCACCTTTTTTTCAGGAAGGAAACTATTATGGAAACTGTAGAAAAAAAACAACAAGGGGACACCGACGAACTTCTCGAATTTGTAAAGGGTTTATCGCACAAAGAAAAATTGGGCTTGTTGTGTATTTTAAGAATCTTAATAGGGACATCAGAGGAGGAGCAAAAAAGTATCTTGGAGGCATTTCAGCAGCAAAAAGAAAAGGAATTAAGTCCCGGCTGGGTGTCGGGATATTTTGTGGGTATGGCATTTAAGAAAAGTGAGGTAGATAAGTAATGGCAAATATCGAGAAAAGCAGAGTTGCCGAAGCAAACAAGTTGTTTGAGAAAATTGAGAATCGGATTAAATGTTCTTATGTAGAGAGTTTGCCAGATGCAATGCGAATAGGAGAGATATTAACAGAGGTTAAAATGGATTTGCCGCACGGACAATTTCAGCCTTATGTGCAGGCAAATTTCGTAGGTTCACTTCGAACAGCAAGGCGTTGGATGAATCTACACAAAAACCGACACGAAATCAAAACGGCCAGCGTGGCCACTTTGAATGATGCTATTAAACTTTTAGAGGGGTCAAAGGTAAAGATTTTATCTGGCATATTCACAGAACCTACAACATTTATGAACATCAAGGATATTGAGCCGAACCCATTTTATAAAATGTCAAAGTTGATCGGCGAAGAGGTAGAATACTGGATAAACTTTATCAGGA
>CAZTKW010000206.1:0-6411 GCA_964614315.1 uncultured Pirellulales bacterium | reverse complement strand
ATTGGCTTTTTGCCCAAAAAGAGCGGATGAGAAGTGAAAGCTCCTTTCGGGGAGAACGAGAGAGAGGATGTGGGTTTAAGTCAATGAATTCCGGATTGAGGCGGCACTAATCACAATGAGTCCTCCGCATAGCGCACCGCCCGACCTCAGGCACACACATGCCCGGGCGGTGTGCAGCTTTTTTAGGCTGATAATATTTAGTTTATTTTCTGAGCCAGTCGTTGAGGTTTTTAGCGAGGATTTCGACGTCTTTTTTTTCCATAATGTGTTTTATAGTAGGTGGAGCTATCTTAAGATTCACCATAGCCTTTTGAACTCTCTGCCAGAGGATTTTTTTTTGGCCGTTTGTTTTTGCGAGGTATAATTCTGTAACGAGCTCACCGAGGCGCTGGAGCATTATCGTATCGAGATTTTTGTAATAATTCGAAATTAGCTTCTTTTGATGTTCGGAACGCTCAGATTTAGCCATAAAATAATTCTCCTGACGTCACAGTTGTTTTTACAGAAAGTGGTTAAATAAGTCAAGGGGTAAAGTGGGCTGTATAATGGTTCAATTCGATTGGGAGTGGAGATTTTAAATAGGTGCAAGTAATTATGATTTTTGCTGGCTTTACAGAATTAATCGGCTATAATCTTCGAGAACAGCCGAAGGACGGCTGATATAAGTACAAAAACGGAATGTTAAAATGGTAAAAAGACAGCTATTTGCCTTTGTATTTTTGATTTTTTGTGCGGTTGCGGTGTTTTCCGGTATCGAGGAGAATAAGGCCGAGGTTTTCGCCGGTCATGATTTGCACCTGAGGAGCGGAGCGCTAATCAGCTATCAGCCGGACAGCGGAGAGCATATCCTTGTATTGAACGGAGGGGTTTCGGTGTCGATAGGGGGAGATGAATTTTTCAGCGACGAAGCGGTGGTATGGCTGGAGAGCGAGACGACGAAATATCGCGGGAGTGTAAGTGTTGATTATAAGGCGAAGGTTTATCTGGCAAGCAGCAAGTCTTTTGAAAAAGGCAAAGAGACATTGACGGTTGATTTGCGGCGGACGATTTTTGAGGACGGCAAGTCGATGGCAGTAGAGTTCGATGTAACCGGTGAGATTTTCGTTACGGCGGAGAAACGAGAGGTTCGTGACCCGCGAGAGCTTGATTTGTATAAAAGAGCGGTTGCTGCACTTGAGCCAATCAAGTTTAGAGCTGATGCGGCTACGAAGCCAGAGGCAAAAGCAGCGGAAATCATTGAGAAGGAACCAGAAGCAGAAGTTGAAAAGAAGCCTGAATTGAAGTCCGAGGAGGAGGCTAAAGCGCCTTTGGAAATGGGGCTTGGATTGAAGCCGAAGAAGAGCGAGATAGAATTCCAGTATCCGGTGAATTTTGCCCCGGCGGGGGCGGAGCCATTGAAGTTCGAGGCTGCTCCTTCAAAAGACGGGGACATAGCAACGATTATCGGCAGATTGTATGTATGGCAAAAACGTGACGAGCGTGGCGGTTTGCTTGAGTTACAGGCGGATAATGCGGTAGTTTATTACAGGTTTGAGAAATTGAAGTCCCGGCTTGAGCAGGCCGAGTCGAGAGAAGCTATTGGCGGTCAGGACGGAGATGTGAGGGCGATTTACTTAGCTGGCGATGTAGTGATGACCGAAGGTCAGCGAACAATCCGTGCTGACGAGATATATTATGACTTTGAAGCGCAAAGGGGGCTTGTGGTAAATGCAGAGATGAGGAGTTTCGATGTTTCCCGCGGCATACCGATTTATGTTCGCGCGTCGAAACTACGTCGTGTTTCTGAAAATATCTTCTCGGCAGAAGGCGTTACGCTGACCAGCAGTGAGTTTTATGCACCTCAGGTTTCGAGTACGGCATCGAGAATGATTCTTACCGATACGACGACTATCGATTCGGAACAAGGAGAAGTGAGGGACAGCAGCTATGACGCCGAGCTGGAGGACGTTCGTTTGAAGGTTGGTAAGCAGACGATATTCTACTGGCCTTATCTTCGGAGCAATCTTGAACGGCCTGACGTACCCCTTAAAAGTGTTCGTGCCGGTTATGACAGCGATTTTGGGGCAATATTGGAGACCGACTGGTTCCTGTCCCGTCTTTTAGGTCTTCAAGAGCCGGAAGGTACGGAGAGCACTTTGGGATTGCATTATTATGGCGAGCGCGGTTTAGCCAGCGAAGTAGAAATAGATTATGAAAGGGAGAATTATTTCGGTAGTCTTCTTGGTTTTGTGATTAATGACAATGGTGAAGACCGACTTGGTCGTGCCAGCAGCCGCAGGGACCTGGAGCCAGTTGAAGAAATACGCGGTCGATTGCGCTGGCAACACAGGCAGTTTCTTCCTTATAACTGGCAGTTTACGGCCGAGGCGAGTTACTTATCGGACGAGAATTTTCTGGAGAGCTATTACCGCGGCGAATCCAACGCGGGTAAAGAACAGGAAACAATCGCTCATCTCAAACGGCTGGAAGACAACTGGGCATTGTCTTTGCTTGGCAAGGTTCGTATAAACGATTTTGCCGATGAGCTGGAAGAATTGCCCACAGTTGAGTTTCACCTGACGGGCGAGTCTCTTTTTTACGACAATCTTACTTTGTACAGTGATACCATATCCAGCCTTTCTCAACAGAAGATAGGCAACACCGGGCCGCTATTAGACATCAGCGACGAGAAGTTTGCCTTTTTGTCTCACAGGAGCGAGCTTGATATTCCGATTTGGGCGGCCCCCTTTAAGGTTGTTCCGTTCGTGGCCGGTACTTTCGGTCTTGACGACCGCAGCGGTTTTACAACGACGCTTGTTGATGGCAGTAATACAGGCAGTTTCGGTGACAGGGATGTTTTGATTGGTGAAGCCGGTGTTCGGGTGGGGACTCAATTGAGCAAGGTTTATCCTGAAATTAAATCTCAACTTTGGGATTTGAATCAGTTACGGCATATCATAAAGCCACAATTTACAGGTGTGCTTTATGCCGAAAGCGAGGATGTTGTCGAGCAGCATGATATGTTGAATTTTTGTGTTTCTCAGCGTCTTGATACCAAACGAGGTTTTGGTGTTAGTCAACGGACAGTTGATTGGATGCGGCTGGATATGGATGTTACGGTAGTCGATGACCCAGTTTCGGCAGACGAGGCGAGTCCTGACAGATTTATCTGGAACCGGACGATGGTTCCGCTGCGTGTTCTTTCATCACCAGATATTTTTAACGGCGACCTTAACACCAGCAGCCTTCGCAGGTATGAGAGGTGGGGTCCGAGGCGCAATTACATCGGTGGAAATTATCTTTGGCGTATGAGTGATACGACGGCGGTATTGTCCGATATTTATTATGATTATGAGGGGGGCACTGTAGAGCAGTTTAATGTTGGTTTTTCCCGTATGCGCTGGCCCAATTTAAGTTATTATATAGGTAGCCGATATTTGCGTCGTGTTGATGTTCTTGATGAGGAAGGCTCAAATGCGTTTGTATTGGCAGCCACTTATATTCTTGATCCGCGTTATACGGTTGTTTTATCGCAGCAATATGATTTTGACTACGGCGCAAGTATACGAAGTGAATTAACACTGATAAGGCGATATCACCGGATGTATTGCAGTTTTACATTCATGACGGATGGGTCTCTGGACCGACAGGCAGTAGTTTTTAGTATATGGCCGCAAGGTGTACCGGAGGTTGGAATGGGAAGCAGGAGGTTTACGGGGCAGAGGAGTTATTGAACGTTCAGAAACGATAATCATAAATTAAACAAGGAGAATATTATGGCATTGGTTGATAGTAAAAAAATGTTTGAGATGGCTTATAAGAACGGCTATGCCATTGGCGCATTCAACGTGAATAATATGGAAATAACGCAGGGAATTGTAAGCGCTATAGCTGAAGAAAAAGCACCGCTTATTCTGCAGATATCCAGAGGCGCACGAAGTTACGCAAGTATGAGTTATTTGAGGGGTATTATCGATGTGGCGGTTAGTGAAAATCCCAACATTCCAATTGTTATGCACCTTGACCACGGGGACACATTCGAGACGTGCAAGCAGTGTGTCGATGACGGTTTTACGTCAGTTATGATTGATGCCTCGAGCAAGCCATTCAAAGAGAACATCGCAGTTACGAAGGAAGTGGTTGAATATGCTCACGACCACGGAGTTGTTGTAGAGGCAGAACTGGGGCAGTTGGGCGGAATAGAGGAAGATGTTGTGGGGGTAAGTAAGGACGATATTTCTCAAAACCTGACCGACCCGGACCAGGCGGTGGAATTTATTGAAAAAACAGGGTGTGATTCACTGGCGATTGCGTGCGGCACGAGCCACGGAGCTTATAAGTTTAAGGTCGAACCGAAGTTAGCTTTTGACGTAATAGAAGATGTAGCCGCCAAGTTGCCTGGCTTTCCGTTGGTTATGCACGGTTCCAGCAGTGTATTGAAGGAATTCAAGGACCTTATTAATAAATACGGCGGTGATATGCCGGATGCAATGGGTGTTCCTGAGGATGCGATAAGTAAAGCTTCGAAGATGGCAGTTTGCAAGGTCAACATCGATACGGATTTGCGAATGGCTCTGACGGCTAAAATCAGGCAGGTATTTGCAGAAAATCCCAGAGAGTTTGACCCTCGTAAATATCTTGGTCTTGGCAGAGAGGCGATTAAAAGTATGGTTAAACATAAGCTGCAAGTTCTCGGCTGTACCGGAAAGGCAGCCGAATGCATATGAGATTAAATTTGACACAAGAGTTAAGCAACGAGACTGAGGACGGAAGATGCAAGAGGCGGGTTTTTAAAGCTCGGTCTTTAGTCTTTTGTTTTTTTGTATCAGTTTTTTTGTATTCGTTTAGTTACGGTTTTACCTCCAGGCCGGTTCCGGACAGCCAGGATTTGATTGCCGAATCCGGAACGACGCAAACGGTCCTCAATTCGGTCGAGATTAACGCGGTCTGTAAGCTGATTTACCAGGGTCAGTTCGACACTGCCGGTGAGTTGGCGAATTCGTATCTTGACAAAAGTCGGTCACATCTCGACCCTAATACACCGGTTGTAAGGAAGTTCGTACAGTTAGTGCAAATTGTTCAGGAATACCAGGCAATAAGTCAACGTCGCAGAGAAGCTCTTGAAGAGGCGTATCAGAAGCAAATAACCAGGCTGGAGAAATTTCAGGCAAATACAAACGCCAACGATGTCAATGACGTCAACGATGTAATTGATATCAATGATGTTAATGACATTGCACGGATTTTTTCGGCTGTTGCCAGAGCTATTGAGTTTGCCGACGAGGGCCAAAAGAAAGAGCTTTTGTCTGATTCATTCCTAAAGGAGGTTTTTCAAAAGGCGATAGACAAAGCGGCTGAGTTCGAGTCGGAAGGTAAATGGTTTGATGCGTATTTAAATTGCTACTCCTGGCTTGAGGTGATTGACGCCAATAACCAGGCTTATTCGGACTATGCGGAGCAACTGAGGGAGAAAGCAAACATTGTGGCTTCTTTTCAGGACAGCAGTTGTGAGAGTCGGCAGGAGCGTTTCGAGGGTGTAGAGGGAAGAATCCTTGTGCGGGCGTTGGATTTTTTACGTTCAAATTATGTTAACACCATCGATTACCGCCAAATGGTAATAGATGGCGTCGAACGCTGCGAATTGCTGGCGGAGGTAATTAAACTGTCCTTTTCCGAAATATCAAAGAGTGAGACCCTGGCTTTTGTGGACGATAAATCAACGGGATTGCTTTTACCTCCGGACAGCAACCAGCTTTCTGCGTGGTCGGTGGGACTGAAGGTGATTCTTGATGAGATAGGCGATACGTCTGTAGAAGTGGGCAGAGACAGCTTTGTAGAAGCTTTTGAAAAGGTTCTTCTGCTAAATGCTGTAACAGTTCAATTACCGAGACAGGTTCTGGTGGCACATTTTACAGAGGCGGCGTTGTCTGCTCTCGATAGTTATACGGTTATGGTCTGGCCGCGACAGGTTCAGGAATTCGAGAAGATGATGACCAATAAATTTACAGGTATCGGGATAAGGATGACAAAGGAGAAGGGGCATATAAAAGTGGCGAGTCTTTTGCCGGACACTCCGGCGTACCATTCCGGTCTTGATGCAGGGGATTTGATAGAAGCGGTAGACGGTGAGACAACCAAAGAAATGAGCACTACCTGCGCAGTCAAGCGCATTACCGGTCCTGCGGGAACAAAAGTTACACTGACGATAAGACGTCCCGGCAATGGCCAAACTGATGACCAAGTGATGGATATTACGATAACCAGGGGTGTTATAACCGTACCGACGATCTTTGGGTGGCAAAGGACCGAAAGGGTGGACTGGCTGTATATGATTGACGAGGAAAGGCGAATTGGTTATGTTCGTATCAGCAGTTTTGCAGGTCAAACCGCATCGGACCTGGAACAGACATTACTTAAGCTTGAGTCGGAGGG
>CAZTKW010000205.1:5574-6419 GCA_964614315.1 uncultured Pirellulales bacterium | reverse complement strand
CACTCGGTATCTTCTCTAAAGCGCCCTGGGGACAGGCCTTGATGCACGGCGCCTCTTCACACCTGCGGCATATCAAAGCAAAACGAACCTTTTCCAGCAGTGAGTCGAAACCTTTGTTTTCAGGATGATGCTTGTAAGAGCAGCGCACGTTGGAATCTTCCTGAATCTCACATTTTGCTAAATCGATTAATAACTTTGCACCCATACAAAACCTCGTTTTAGGCCCAGATTTTCGGATAATTTTTTATCTGGTCATAGGTAAAGACAGGACCTTCTTTGCACACATAATATTTGCCTATCATGCAGTGCCCGCATTTACCTATTCCGCAGCTCATATTTTTTTCCATTGAAAGGTAGATTTTTTCAGCAGGGTATCCGAACTCTAATAACTTCAGTGTGGCGAATTTCATCATAATCGGCGGCCCGCATACCACTGCTACTGAATTCTTAATATTTACGTCTTTTTCTGAAAGTATCGTAGTTACCACGCCCACATTACCGTCCCATCCGTCCTTTGCCTCATCGACGGTAAGTTTCATATCAACTCCGTTAATTTTCTGCCACGCACCGAAAAGAGCCTTTTTATAGATAAGGTCCGCAGGTGTTCTCGCTCCGTATCGGCAAACCACCGATTTGAAATCCTTAATCTTGTCTACCAGCGTCAAAAACAAGGACCTGATTGGTGCCAGGCCGACACCGCCGCCGACGATATAAACTTCTTTTCCGACAAAATCGTCAATCGGATAACCGTTACCGTAAGGCCCGCGAATACCGACCTTTTGTCCTTTTTTGCAATCATGCAGTAAACCTGTCATCCGGCCGGCCTTCATAATCGTAATATCCAT
>CAZTKW010000205.1:0-5564 GCA_964614315.1 uncultured Pirellulales bacterium | reverse complement strand
GGTGTAAACGGTGCTTCGCCTTCACCGGGTAGGGTCAACTCTACAAACTGCCCGGTCTTAAACTTAAACTTTTCTTCCGGCACAACCACAAAAGTCTTAATCGTGGGTGATTCATCTATAATATCGATGATTTCGCCGTTTATAGGATGGTAGGGATTCTTGCTCATTTTGCAACTTTCACTTCTTTACTCAATCTCTTTAATATTTCTCGAAGGTCAATTCCGCCGGCGTCGGCATCGACGCATCTGCCACAGCCGACACACATATTGACTCCGTATCTGTCGAGGAAATAAACAAACTTGTGCATCAGACGGTGTTTCATTCTATCGCCGAGGACTTTATTGGGATTTGCTCCACCGGCTACCGCCGCATAAGCTGTCCTCATACAGCTGTCCCACATCTTCATCTTTGCGAAGTAGTCTTTTTGTTTAACATCATAAAGATAGAAACAGTGACAGGTAGGACAGATTCGTGTGCAGGCCTGACATTCGATACAGGTTTTAACTTCATCATCATAAACTTCGGATTCTTCGCTGTTTTCTACTATTTCCTTAATCGACGTATCGAACTTAAGTTTAGCGTTGTTTTGTTCGAGTTGTTTTTGTGTTTTCGCCCGGTTTTCATCACGCTCGGATAATGAGGCTTTGGAAACGTCGGTGAAAAGGCCGGAATGTTTGTCGATAAAATCCTTGCCCTTCTCGGAACCGGCTTCGACAATAAAACCCTCCTTTACTTTCGAAACATTCAAGTCGAATCCGCTCTGGGCAAATGGCTCTCCATCCATGATGTTACAGAAGCAGCTTTCCCCCGGCTCGAAGCAGTCAGAAGAAATTATAAACATACTTTCTCGCCGAGCTGCGTAAAACGGATCCTTGAATTCTTCTTCTAAAAAAATCTTATCCAGCATCGCAATCGAACGCAAATCGCAGTCTTTAACCCCGAACACGGCAAATGGTTTGATATCAGGCACGGCGGAACCGGTTGAAATCGACGCAAGCTCACATCCCGGCTGTAAAAACTCCTTTATCGGAGTACAGGAGCGTATATTGTTTAATGCCACTTCCGTCTCGCCTGCAGCATCGTACCTGTTGTATACATAGTGCTCCCCGGCCTTCTTCGGAATATAAAGTTCTATCTTCTCGGCTATGGCGTCTAGAAGCGGCTTTAACTTGTTTATAAAAACAGTTTCCATATTTTCCTCATCTGCTGTAAGGTATGACTGACTTAAAATTACTCCTTGTTACACTGCTCCGGTCAAATGTTCAAGTATAATTTTTATTAGTTTGTTAACTTTTTGGCATATAATACGGCAGCCGAGCCAAGTCCATTGTAAAATCAATAGTTATTACCTTAACTCGTTTCGGTACTGTTATAAAACAGGGAGAAAAGTTCAATATTCCCTTGATACCCGCTTCAACCAAAGTATCTGCCGTTTCTTGGGCGGCTTTGCGGGGGACTGCAATTATACCAAGGTCGATTTTGTGTCTTTTCAAGCTTGCGAGCTTGACTATGTCTTCTATTGTAACATTATTTACTTTTTTACCGATTTTGTCAGGACTATTGTCGAACGCTGCGGTTATGTCGAAACCGTATGTCTTAAAGTCCTCGTGTGCCAGGACCGCCGAGCCTAAATTACCTACCCCGACTAAGGCTGCTTTGCGAACAAAGTCGAGTTTGAGTATTTTCTTAATTTGCTTTATAAGTTTTGTAATCTCATAGCCTCGACCTCTTGTACCAAAACCACCAAAATAGGAAAAATCTTTTCTTATCTGCCAGGGTTTAACCATTACAAACTCGCCCAGGTCTTGGCTGGATATGCTTCCTTGGCCCTGTTCCAGTGAAAAAAGCAGACCTCTTAAATAAATAGGAAGCCGGCGAACAGTCTCATCTGGTATCTTACTGTATCTCATTACAAACCTTAGAACACCTCTACTTAATACTTGCGTTCACAAATATTTATACTTGTGTTCACATTCACAAGTTCGAAAAAATGCAATATAATAAAATCAACCTGTCATTGTCAAGAAATTTTACTTAATTTATGTAAAAAACTTTTAGCTTAATTCCTTTATGTCCAGCGGGTTATTACGGGATTTTGAAAATTGCCGTTTTTTTGCTATTTAACGTTATGCTTTTTTTGCCTGCCCATTGTTCTTCGGCCAATACCAAAACCCCATACTAAAAAATCCTTCTCTCGACTAAGTCACTTTTGCCGTCACCCAAATGGATTTTTCCCGTAGTTAGGACACATACTATTTATAGACGGCATGTCTTTTCTGCTGCAACAGCCCTTAAAATTCTATATCATTTTTTTCTTGACCAACCTCGAGCGATACTCTACCATAGTATTTCAGGCTACTGATGATGAGATGATTGCGGATCGTTCCGTTTTTTTTCAGGTCTTTATTAATGCCTTGGTAACGGGACGATTGGGACGGATAAGGGGTCGTAAAACCTTATCCGGATGGCAGTTAAGTTGATCAGATGCTTTGAGCGGCGGTCATAGACGCCATGGCTATACAAAACTTGAAATTATGACTGCACGCTGAAAAGTAAATTAAAAGGGAAGTGAAATTTGTTTGGGAAATTATTTTGCTTAACAGCGAACTTGTGTCGTTTTTGAGCATAAAATCAGTTAATTTCGTGAAAAAATGAAGTTCTTGAAACCAAAAATATCGTTTTTAATGGCGATTTTACCAAAAAATAGCTGATTTTACGCTCTGATACTGAATTTTTCCTGGTTCACAACCCTTTTCTGGGGCTTTCCTGCTGTATTATCCCGAAATCTGCATACTTTGAACGTCGTTTTGTAACATTATTAAACTAACTGAGAGGTAAAAATTATGAATACCTTAATGATGCAGGTTGGACAGGAGGTGCAAAATGTTTTTACCGGGGCCGTATGGATATGGACAGTTATCAGCTTTTTCCTTGGAATTGGCTTGGCTGCCGTAATTGTGCAGATTATTTCAAAGGAAAAAGCAAAGACTTTCGAGCAGGACCTGCAGAGACAGATAGAAGGCGCAAAAAGAGAAGCTGAAAACATTATTAAATCCGCTCAGATTGACGCTGCTGCTGAAAGTATAAAGAGAAAAGAGCAATTTGCAGTTGAGGCTGACAAAATTCGCGCAGAACTCCGGGAGACTGAGGCAAGACTAAGCAAACGAGAGGATACCCTTGACAGACAGGCTGAACAGCTCCTGCAGCGGGAAAAGGCCTCAAAACAACAGGAAAAAGAGGTCGAAAGAAGATTGCAGAATATTGCTCAGAAGGAAAAACATCTCACAACGTTAATGGCACAGCAGAAAAATCAACTCCTGAAGATAACCGCAATGAATATTGATGAGGCTCGGGATCTGCTCTTAAAACGTCTCGAGGACGAATGTGAGCACGAAATGTCAAGCCTTATTCAGCGCAAGCTCGAAGAAGCCAATGAAACTGTAGATGAAAAAAGCAGGGAGGTCATAAGTGCTGCTATTCAACGCTATGCCTCTGAGCACACCTGCGAGGTAACCGTTTCAACAGTTGAGATTCCCAATGATGATATGAAAGGCAGAATCATCGGAAGGGAAGGACGCAATATTCGGGCTTTTGAAAAAGCCACAGGTGTGGACGTCATAGTTGACGACACCCCGGGAATGATTATTGTGAGCGGCTTCAATCCCGTCAGGCGAGAGGTTGCTCGCCTGTCGATGGAACGTCTCATACAGGATGGAAGAATACATCCATCTCGAATTGAGGAGCTTGTTGCCCAGACCAAAAAGGACGTTAACCTTAAAGTTTTGCAGATTGGAAAAGACGCCGCTGTCGAGGCAAATATCAGGGGATTGAGCAATAGGATTCTAAGTTTGCTCGGCGCTCTCTACTACAGGACCAGCTACGGTCAGAATGTACTTCGCCACAGCATTGAAGTGGCCTTCCTGTCGCAGGTTATGGCCGATGAGTTGAATCTCGACGGAACAATTGCAAGGCGGGCCGGACTCCTGCACGACATTGGTAAGGCCATCGACCATGAGGTTGAGGGCGGCCATCCTATGATAGGCGCCAATTTCCTTAAACGATTCAACGAGTCACCTGTCGTCTTAAATGCTGTAGAGGCCCATCACGGCGACATACAAGCCGACAATCCATATTCACCTTTGATTACTGCGGCCGATGCTATCAGCGCCTCCCGTCCCGGTGCCAGAAGAGAAACCCTCGAAAGATATATTAAGCGTCTGGAAAAGCTCGAAGAAATCGCCACACAATTTAAAGGCGTCGATAGTGCCTACGCAATCCAGGCGGGACGTGAAATCCGCGTCATTGTTAATGCCGAAGAAGTGGATGATGAAGCTGTGTTTAAAATCGCTCGTGACATTGCAAATAAGATTGAAAATGAAATGGCTTACCCCGGTGAAATTCAGGTAACGCTTTTGCGTGAGGTCCGTTGCGTCGAATATGCCAAGTAGAAATTTTATTGTTTGTAACCATGATGAAGGTGGCTGGTAAGCCGTAAGAATAGAGAATTATGAAGCTTAACATTCTTTGTATTGGCGACATAGTAGGCCGGCCAGGAAGAAGGATTCTGGCCGATAAGTTAAAGAGCCTGGTCGAAGAGCGGGACGTCGATTGTGTAATAGCCAACGCTGAAAATGCCGCAGGTGGTTCCGGCCTGACCCCGCAAATCTATGCCAAATTAATGCGCTACGGAGTAAACCTAGTTACTTTAGGCGACCATACTTACCGCAAAAGAGACATAATTAAAACGCTCGAAAACGAAGACAATATTGTACGCCCAGCCAATCTATCGGAACACGCCGCCGGAAAGACCGTCGCACTTTACAAAACCTCAAAAGGGCCGACAGTAGCCGTCATTTCCCTGATAGGCCGAATTTTTATGAAGCCCGCTGACTGTCCGTATAACGCTATTGATAAAATTCTGCCCCGTATTCAGCAAAACGCGGACATCGTTTTTGTTGACTTCCACGCAGAGGCCACCAGTGAAAAAATTGCCATGGCATACCATCTCGATGGAAGGGTCAGCTGCGTTTTCGGCACTCATACCCACGTAACAACGGCTGATGAGAAAATTTTCCCCAAGTCAACAGCATATATCACTGATGTCGGTATGACCGGCGCTGCTGATTCTGTCCTCGGCAGGGGGGCGCAAAGTGTCTTAAAATCCTTTCGAACACAGATGCCCATTCCATTCGAAGTAGCCACAGACGATGTAAAAATCAATGGTGTTCTGGTTACTGTCGATAGCTCAACAAAGCAGGCCGAGCGTATTGAACGAATCAAAGTTGACTCTGATTTACGCGAGTCTACCAGTTACGACAGCGATGACGGCAAGCCGGAACATTTCAATAATTTTTAGTATTTCCTCCCAAAAAACTGCATTTTTCGTAGTTTAACCTAGATAACTCCCTCAATTCTGTTTAACTGACATTTCACATTTTAACGGTTAAAAAAATAATTTTGTTCCTTTGACCTACCCCAGAAAACGGTTTGAAATTGGGTTTGATTGGGTTTGAATTGGGTTTGTTTTGGCCGGAAGGGGAAGGGGCTTTTTTTGTTCATAATAC
>CAZTKW010000204.1:0-6420 GCA_964614315.1 uncultured Pirellulales bacterium | reverse complement strand
CAGAGATTGAGCCATTGAGCAAAGAAGAGAAGGCATATGTTTTCGATACATGCCTGGAGATTTTAGCGAGCGATAGGAAAATCAACCTGCCGGAGTTAAGGTTCCTGGTTACATTACGGAAGGTCTGTGGTATCGGGTATTGGTCATATCAGAAAAAGCTCACCAGAATACGTCAGAATACCAAAGCCAGAGTTTTTCCAGGCAAACTCGTATTTCCACTTGTATTCGCATGTTTCATATTGTTTTCCATAACCGCATATATGAAATATAGGTCTGAAAGTATTGATATCACCATTAAAGAGGCATGCAGCGGCAAAGAGATATCCGTATCAATACTCTCTACAAATAATCTTGCGATATCACAAATGCCTACAAGCCAGGACGTTTTTGATAATGTCCGTGACAGCATTGTCTCTATTGATGTCTTTATCAACTATGCTCCCGTATGCGGCGGGTCTGGTTTTGTTATCGGCACTGACGAATCCGGCATGTTATATATTATAACCAACAAGCATGTGATTCAAAATTCACGTATTAATAAACGTGGAAGAAAAAGAGATCGCGTAAGAGTTGAGGTACAGCAACCTTCCGGTGCAAAGTTTGAGGCATTCCTTGATTTTTATTCCCGACAATATGATCTTGCACTTTTAGCTGTCAAGGGCATGAAGGATTATGCCAAACCATTACACATCAATCTTAAATCTGGTCTGCATGTTGGGCAACCTATCTATGCTATTGGAAGTCCAATAGGGCTTGACCATTCTTTTACAGCAGGAGTTATATCTGCCTTACGAGAGACTTATTTGCAAACAGATGCTACTATTCATTCCGGTAGCAGCGGCGGCCCTCTTATCGACCAGTATGGCTCGCTATGTGCTGTTGTAACAAAAGGGCATGTAACGAAAGATTATGGTTTCGCATTATACTCGGACATAATTCTCGAAGTGCTTGAAGAACGGAAAAAGCTTAAGATTTACGCATCGAAAGATGGACAATAGTTCATAGTTTATAGTTCATTGTTTGTAGATTTAACCCCCGTTGCGAGCGAGCATTTTATTTCCCCCCATCGCAAGCGACGGGGCTAACCGTGATTTTGTATGTATGCGATTTTTGCGGTGAAGTTACGGAAAATTCAAATACGCAAATTCGCCGAAGATTTTTTTGGCGATTTTGTCGTACGCTTTTGCGGCATCTTCTTCGCATCTAAAGAATCCAAGGCGCATTTGTTTTTCGTTTTTTTCGATAACAGCGGCCCATTTTTTAAGTTGTTTGTGCCGATATACGCCCTTATATCTTGAAGTTCCTCGCTGCCCTCGTTGATTAAAACTATTCTGTCTCTTTGTGCAAAGCCGCAGGTTACTTCTTCTGTTATTCAGGCTATTTCTATCTATATGGTCGACAACTAAATCTTTTGGGGCGCCTGTTATAAGTCGGTGCATATATAAAAGCCTTTGACCTTTGTGAGTGCAGGCATAAAAACCGGAGGCCTTTTTGTTGGCGTACCATTTGTATCGGCTGAGCCAATCGTAATCGTCTGCATCGACGACGGCGACCTTGCCCTGCGTTAAGGGAATGAATCTTATGTCGCAACTGCCCGGCTGGGTGACGGCGGGACGGTTTACGATGTGTTTCTTTTTGAAGTTGCTGCAGAATGCGGCCGGGTCTGTAAGTGTCAGCCGGCCTGGCTGGTCGTGTTTGTTTGCACAGACGAAGACCTTCAAACCGCGGCCGGTCAGTGCTATGCAGTAGATGCAGGATTTGCAGGAGTTTTTCATCACCCTCTGTCCGCGCTGTGGAAAATCCTAAATCCTAATATCGAAATCCTAAACAAATTCGAATTACCGAAATTCAAAATTCAAAACCGGGGGCGATGTTTTGGTCTCCGGCCAAACGACGCCACCCATAATTAGACGAACCTGCGCATCTGGTCGCTTTTTAGACCGTTTTGGGTTATGCCGAAATGGCGTAAGTGCTTGTGTGGCAAGGAATAAAAAAATTTTTAGAAAAATCGCAAGATTACATCAACTACCCGCGCATTTGGTCGAAAAACTGGTCTTTTTCATCCGGCGAGATACGCTTCACGCTCGACGAATAAACCCGCACATTTGGTCGCGCTCTGGCAAAACCGGGGCGCATTTATTATACTTGGCTTATGCGAAACTTTGAGAACGTCAAAAAGGTTGTCATAAAGCTCGGCACCAATATCCTTACGAAAGCCGATACTATCGAGATAGATACGGCCTACGTCCGTCGTATCGCCGGACAGATAAATTCACTTCTCAAGGCCGGCAGGCGTGTCTTAATCGTCAGCTCGGGCGCTATTGGTATGGGGGCCGGCCAGCTCGGCATCACCAGCTCAATCAAGGATACGAGGATGCACCAGGCCTGTGCGGCTATCGGCCAGCCTTTATTGATGGCAGAATACAGAAAGGCATTTGCGCGCTTCGGCGTTACCGTTGCGCAGGTCCTCGTAACGGCAGAGGTCTTAAGTAACAGAAAGACCTATCTTAATCTGCGTAACTCAATCGGGACACTATTGAAAATGGGCATAGTACCAATACTCAATGAAAACGACAGTGTCTCTACCGATGAAATCGGCTCAGCCTTTGGTGATAACGACAGGTTAAGCGCACTTGTCGCCAGCAAAATCGATGCTGACCTGCTGATTATGCTCAGCGATATCGACCTGCTTTACGATAAAGACCCACGCAAATATAAGGACGCCGCAGCGATACGAACCGTCTTCGAGATAACCGCCCGGCTCGAGCGAACCGCAGGCGGAAAAGGCACAAAGTACGCCGCAGGCGGGATGAAGACCAAGCTCGAAGCGGCCAAAATCGCCGCCAATGCCGGCTGTCGGATAGTCCTGGCCAAAGGCAGGATAAAAAACGTCATCGGCAGAATAATTTGCGGTGAAGAAATCGGCACTATCTTTATGCCCAAACGCAGGCTCAGCAATCGTGCCAGATGGCTCCTGAACAGCGCCCCTGTCGGTGTAATAAAAATTGATGATGGCGCCGTCAGGGCCGTCAGGAACCACAAGAGCCTTTTGCCCAGCGGCGTAGTTTCGGTCGAGGGCAATTTCGAGGCAGGGGACGTCGTTATGCTCAACGACGTCGCAAAGGCTGTCGTCAGTATCGCAAGTTTGCAGCTCAAACAGTTGGCCGGAAAGCACAGCAGCGAAATAAGAAAACTCTTAGGACCAAAACACAAGGACGTCGTCGCAACACCCGAAGATATCGTTGTCGTTGATTATTGATTTATTGTTCGTTGTTCGTAACTCGTTAACTTTTTACCTTCTTCACGTTTCACGAAATACGCTTCACGCTTCACGAGATACGATTCACGCTTCACGAGCCACGCTCTTCGCCCTCCTTTTTCGACCCGGCGCGCGCCCAAATACACTTGCTAATGTCCTGTTTCAGTAGTATTATCTGGGCAAAGTTATATCACTGAACAAACTGCCGGTCCTTTGCAATTCGCTTTTATTGACATACACAGGCAGAAGTGATAATATCTTTCCATTATACATATTGTTTTACTTTTGGCGGAAGGAATATATGGCGGCTGTGCCAACGAGGATTGTTGAGCTTGTCGAAACCTTCGACCGCAATGTCGAAGTTTACAAGAGAAACTACAATGAAACACAGGTTCGGCGAGAATTTATCGACCCGTTTTTCTGCGCTCTTGGCTGGGATGTCGCCAATGAAAGTGGTTATGCCCCCGCTTACAAGGATGTCATACACGAAGACGCCATAAAAGTAGGAGGCTCAACGAAGGCACCTGATTACTGCTTCCGCATCGGCGGAGTTCGTAAATTCTTCCTTGAGGCGAAACAACCATCGGTTGACATAAAGGGCGACGTCCACCCCGCCTATCAACTCCGACGTTATGCCTGGAGTGCAAAATTGCCCCTGTCAATCCTGACCGATTTCGAGGAATTTGCCGTCTATGACTGTCAGGTAAAGCCCAGGCACACCGATAAGGCCGCCAACGCAAGAATTATGTATTTCAACTACAAAGATTACGTCCCGCACTGGGCAGAGATTGAAGGCATCTTCAGCAAAGAGGAAATCCTCAAGGGCTCTTTCGACAAATTCGTAAAGATACCCAGGGCAAAACGCGGCACGGGCACTGTTGATATTGAGTTTCTCGCTCAAATCGAGCAGTGGCGGGCAATTCTTGCACGGGTCATAGCACTACGCAACAGAACACTATCTAAGCAGGAAATAAACTTTGCTGTTCAGCGAACCATCGACAGAATTCTCTTTCTGCGTATGTGTGAGGACAGAGAAATCGAGAGCTACGGTCAGCTTTTGGCGCTTGCCAATGGCAGCGGCACCTATCAGCGCCTGTGCAGTGTCTATGAAAAGGCTGACGCAAAATACAACTCCGGCCTTTTTCATTTCCACGCCGAACCGGGCCGGCCGGAAGGGCCTGATGAACTTACCCTCAACATCAACATAGACGATGACCAATTAAAGTGGATTCTGCGAGATTTATATTATCCAAAAAGCCCTTACGAATTCTCTGTGTTTCCTGCTGAAGTGCTTGGTAACGTCTATGAGCAGTTTCTGGGTAAAGTAATTCGAATAACGCCGGGCCACAGAGCGGTTGTGGAGGAAAAGCCCGAAGTAAAAAAGGCAGGCGGCGTCTATTATACCCCAGCCTATATCGTTGATTATATTGTCAAAAATACCGTAGGGGCTCTTGTCAAAGGCAAAACACCTGAGCAAATCGAAAAACTCACAATCCTCGACCCCGCCTGCGGCTCCGGCTCATTTGTCCTGGCCGCATATACCTGCCTGTTGAATTATATTCGTGACTGGTACGTTGACAATAATCCTGAAAAACACACCGACAAGATATATCAGGGCCGGGCCGGCCAATGGTTCCTCACCATTGCTGAAAAGAAGCGAATCCTCTTAAACAGTATCTTCGGTGTTGATATCGATTCGCAGGCAGTCGAGGTAACAAAACTAAGCCTGCTGCTCAAGGTTCTCGAAGGTGAATCCCAGGAGACCATAGGCCAGGTCTATAAGATGTTCCACGAGCGGGCACTGCCCGACCTGGCCAATAATATAAAGTGCGGCAACTCCCTCATCGGACCTGACTTCTACGAAAATAAAGACCCTGATTCATTGGACGAGGAACAACGCCGCAGAATCAACGCCTTCGACTGGAAAACCGAATTCCCCCAAATCTTCAAAACCAAAACCCCCGGTTTCCACGCAGTAATCGGAAACCCACCATATCTGGCATTTTACTCAAAGCAATCAGTTAAAAAAGAATACAACCTCGAGTACGAATATCTATTGGAGCACTCCGATTTTCTCAAAAAGTTTCCAACTCGACGAATCAACTCCGTTATGTATTTTCTGAAACAAGGTATTGAAGTGCTAAAGGCCGGATGTTTACTTGGCCTGATCGTTGACATGAGCGTACACGAGGATGGCTATCGTGGTATCAGAAAATTTACTTTCGACAACATGCATCTCCTCAAAATAATACCGTACGTATCTGCTTTTGGTAAAGTCAGTAGTAGCCAAACTATCCTTATCGCCTCAAGAGAACCAACTACAAACTTATCGAAACGAACCGAGATTATTGACGGCGATGATTTCTCCAATCTACATATTGTATCTCGTGCGCAGTTAATCTATAAGAGCGCATATAATTTCCAATACAACCCTCTCTCACCACTACTGGAAAAAATTGATAGCGTTCCTAGTGATTTATTGAAAAACATATCGATCACTTCTCGCGGAATGGTCATATCGAAACACTTTATCTTTCCAGAGGCCAGCCACCCTGATTCCCACAAGTGCGTATTTGGGACAAATGTTGGGCGTTACTCTTTGCTATATCCTACGCTTGAACAGAAAAAAGGTCTGAGAGGTAGAGGAATGTTTGTTATTCACTCAAAAAATTTTGAGTCCAAGATAAATGCCGAGTTTAAGAAACAGGGACGAAATACAGTCAATGTTATTGGAAGAAAAAACCGCTTTCTCGAACCAAAGCTTTTTGTCAGATATACACCCACCCATTCTCGAGTTGAAGCAGTCTATGATAACGAGGGCTTTTTTTCAGACCATACGTTGTCATTGGTAAATTCTATACAAAAGTATGATATCAAATATGTGCTTTGTATTCTAAATTCTAAACTCATAGGATTTTACGCACTTAATAGGCGACTAATTAAAGCCGAGGTTGGTAAAATTCCCCAATTTCCTACCCGCAAGCTTGGAGAACTTCCCATCCGCACAATTGATTTTGATAATCCCGATGACAAAGCTAAGCACGACAAAATGGTAAAGCTTGTTGAGAGTATGCTGGATTTACACAAAAAGCTCTCTGCTGCTAAAGTCCCAACAGAAAAAACCCGGCTCCAGCGGCAAATTGATACCACTGACAGAAAAA
>CAZTKW010000203.1:0-6420 GCA_964614315.1 uncultured Pirellulales bacterium | reverse complement strand
AACCCGAGTCGTCAGCGATAACCGCGGCGGAGAAGCCTGCCTTTTTCCTCAAGGCAAAACTTTTTACGTCTGTTTGCCATCTCCATTTCCTTTCTTTGATTTACATACTAACTCAAATTCAGGAAATATCCAATTCCGACTGAAGCATAACAATAGTATGAAACAATGGTAACTTATCATCTTGTAATTTTGAAGAAGCCCCATCTGGATGCGATATTGAGCGGTCGAAAGACCATTGAGTCTCGTTTTATGCGGACAAAACACACACCCTTCGAGCAGGTTTCTTCTGGTGATAAATTGCTTTTCAAATTAAGCGGCGGGCCGGTCTGCGCGACGGCAACGGCGGCGGCTGTAAAAACTTTCGGGAATTTATCGACCATGGAAATATTCAGAATTAAAGACCAATACAACCACAATCTTTCCGGCAACGAGGTGTACTTGCAAAGTAAAATGGATTGTAAGTTCGGACTTTTGATTTGGCTGAGTGATGTGCGAGCGATAGAACCGGTTGAAACAGGTATAAAGGACCGGCGAGGATGGGTAGTTCTGACGGAGAAAGAACATTTCAGTCTATTGAATGAGGATGGGGGTAAAACGAGCTAACAAATCAGCTTTTTTCATGCTTTTGGAAATTTTCTTAAAAAAGTGCAATAATTCTATTCATCGTACCCGTCTGTATATCCTACAATTCAATATAACCAAATGAGATTACCGGCTAATTTTGAAAGGAGCAGGAAATGTTAAAGAAAGTTTTGCTTTTTACTGCAGCAGTGATTTTGCTTACAGGAGTTGTAAACCTTTTTGCCCAAGAGGAGAGCGACAGGTCTGAGCGGGCTCGTCCGAGGCGGGAGCGGCTTATGGGAGAAGGCTTTGACAAATGGCTCAATGAGATTACAAAGGCCAATGAGGAAAAGGACAGTGAAAAGGTAGGGCAATTACTGGAGGAAATGAAGCAGAACAGGCAAAGAATGCGTGAAAGAATGGAATCACGCGGTGAAGGCAGGGAAGGTTTCGGCGGCAGAGGTATGGGCAGGGAGGGGCGTCGCAGAGTGCCGGAAGGTGAAGGTATGCAGCCAGTGCAAGAAGAACGGCCGGTAGTCAGCAGCGAGGCTGAGGCGAAAATCATAAGCGTACTTGAGGATATGAACCAGAACCAGCGGCGAGGTATGATGAACGTTTCACCGGAAAATGGCAGGCTGCTGCGTTTATTGACGGAGACAGCCGGCGCCAAGCACGTCGTCGAGATAGGCACCTCCAACGGTTATTCCGGTATCTGGTTTTGCCTTGGGTTGAGCGCTACAGGCGGCAGACTAACGACGCATGAAATCAACGCCGAGCGCGCATCTCTTGCCCGCGAGAATTTCAAACGAGCCGGTGTCGAGGAGCTTGTTACACTTGTCGAAGGCGATGCCCACAAGGAAATTACAAAGCTGAAAGGGCCGATAGATATAGTTTTCATCGATGCAGACAAACCAGGGTATATGGATTACCTTAATAAGGTGCTGCCACTGGTGCGTCCGGGCGGTTTGATTCTTGCTCATAATACCACCAATTCCGGACCGGCCATGCAGGACTACCTCAAAGCCATCACCACAAAGCCGAACCTGGAAACAATATTTTTGCACAAAGATGACCGCGGCATCAGTGTAACGCTCAAGAAAGGCGAGGGTAAATAGTGTAATTGCCACTTAATATCGGTTAAACCAGGACGCGGGATTTTGTGAGAGGCGCTATGCAAACAGCCCCCAAGAAAGAACTGTCAGTTTTCGATTCAACGTGTATCATTGTCGGCATCATCATCGGCGCAGGGATTTACGAGACAGCACCGACGGTAGCGGGATGTATGGGGGGCTGGACAGGGACACTCGGTATCTGGCTGGTTGGTGGTCTGCTTGCCCTTGCTGGTGCATTATGCTATGCAGAGTTAGCCACGACATATCCTTTGGAGGGCGGGGACTATGTTTATCTAAGCCGTGCATACGGTGGTTTTGCTGGTTATCTTTTCGGGTGGTCGCAATTGGTTGTGATACGGCCGGGAGATATAGCGATGATGGCGTTTATCTTTTCCCGTTATGCTCAGCAGCTCTATGCGCCGTTTGAAAACAGCGGAACTATCTATGCAGCGGGGGTCATCGTTGTGCTGACAGGCGTCAACATCTTAGGCGTTAAGCAGGGTAAATGGACGCAGAACTTTCTGACTGTTGTCAAGGCCGCGGGTTTGTTAGCTATTGTGGCAGTGGGTTTGCTGGCGAAGAGCGGTGGACAAACATCCGCCGAGCTGGCGGGCTTTACGATGGGCGGGCTTGAACTGGCGCTTATCCTGGTGCTGTTTACGTTTGGCGGGTGGAACGAAATGGCCTATGTGGCCGCGGAGGTCAAGCGTCCAGAGAAGAATATAGTTCGTGCTTTGGTGATTGGAACTATCGCAGTAACGGCGTTATACCTGCTGGTCAATGGTACGTTTGTCTACGTGCTGGGTTATGTTAAGATGGCTGGCTCGGAGGCGGTAGCCGTAGATACGGTGGCGGCGGTGTTTCCGGAAATTGCGAGCAGAGCAATCAGCATTTTGATTTGTATCTCGACGCTGGGGGCAGTTAACGGGCTGGTTTTTACCGGCTCTCGCATCTCCTACGCAATGGGCAGGGAGCATGCGGTGTTTCGTGTTCTGGGCAGATGGAACGAGCGCTGCGGTACGCCGGTTTGGGCACTTGTGTTACAGGGGTGCCTAAGCCTTGCGATAGTTCTTCTGGCCGGGTCTTTCATCGATACCATCCTTTACACGGCGCCGGTGGTGTGGGTGTTCTTTCTGGCTACCAGTTTGTCAGTCTTTGTACTAAGACGCAAAGAGCCCCAAACTCTACGCCCCTATAAGGTAACAGGCTACCCAGTGACAACGATTATTTTTTGCGCTTGTTGTGTATTTATGCTCTATAGTTGTGTGTCGTATGCCTGGGCAAACAAGCCTACAGGCCTTATTGTATCATCCGGTTTCCTACTGGCGGGTTTGTTTGTCTATGTGCTTACCAATATCCGCGGTTCTGCGCAGCGCAGAGAAGATTAAAGTTTCCAAGGCTCAACACATGTGATAAGTAAAAAAGCTCAAAAGCCGAGCTTTTTTTGTGTTTTCGAGAATTATTTCTAAAAACTGCAATAACTTTCCCCTTTGAATGCGTCTGTATATATGTAAAGCCATTACAGGAATAATTGGTAATTCGGAAAGGAATGAGAAATGTTGAAAAAAATTATTGAAGGCATTTCTTCAGCAGTTATAGTGATAGTAAATGAGAATGTCAGCGCCCTGCGGAATTTTGTCAGGGGAGTAGCTGATTTCTTTTCAAAAAATCGTCTCTATATGTAAGAGTACAATATTTAAAACGGAACGAAGGGCAATTTATAACGAGGTAAAAGATGCTAACAAAAGAGATGTTAAAGAATAAAGTCATTATAGGAGCGGCAGGGGTGGTTGTGCTGGTTATCGTTTTGGCGGCAGCAATAAACCTTATTACCACTGAGAAGGGAGGCGAGCCGAAGGCAGAACAAAATCAGCAAGAACAAGCAGAACCACAAGTCGAAAATAAAATGACTGATGCAGAAGTTGCCCGCAAACTTATGGAAGAAAGGCGGCAGGAGCGTCTCAACTCTCGTTCAAGAGAAGACAGTTCTTCGCGCGAGGGTTTTGATAAATGGCTCAAAGATATTACAACGGCCTATGAGCAAAATGATATGGAAAAGATGGGGCAATTACTCAAAGAGATGCAGGAAACCAGAGAGCGGCTTCGAGAAAGGAGAAGTTCCTATATCAACCGCAGACGAGATTTGCGCGACAGCCGGGAAAGGACTCCGCCCTATGAAATAGAAGAAAGAGTACCTGTGCAAGTGGAAGGGCCGACAGATGCGCCCTGAGGGGACTTAGCAAGCTGTCTGAATGTATACGTATAAATAGATTTAGTAAAACAAAAAGAGGTTCAATATTACAAGGAGCATCAAAATGTTAAAGAAAATTATTCTCAGTGTTATGGCGGTGGTTTTGTTAATGGGAAGCGAAAGTGTGTTGGCCAATGAAACAAACGCAGCGGCCGGAGCCGAGCAGAAGAAGCAGGCTGTGCAATCCGGAGTCAAACGGGGCAGACAACAGGAGTTTAACAGATACTTCAACGCCCTTACCAAGGCTTATCGTGAAAACGACAGAGAAACGATGGGTCAGGCGTTGAGGAAGATAAATCAGTTCCGGCGAAATCAACAAAAAGGAAAAGCGGTTCCCGGCACGCGCGGTGGGGATTTGCCACAAAGACGAGGCCAAGGTATGCGCGGACAAGGCCGTGGTATGGGCTTGGAAGGCCGAGGCAATCTTGGACAAGGCCAGGGTATGGTCAGACAAGGCCGAGATGTAGGCGGACGAGGTCAAGGAAAGGGCTTGCGAGGTCAAGGAATGGGCTTGCGAGGCCAAGGTATGCGCGGACAAGGCCGAGGCAATCGTGGACGAGGCCAAGGTATGGGTTTGGAAGGCCGAGGCAATCGTGGACAAGGCCGGGGTATGGGCGGACGAGGCCGAGGTATTGGCTGGCAAGGCCGGGGTATGGGCGGACGAGACCGAGGTATGGGCTGGCAAGGCCGGAGTATGGGCGGACGAGGCCGAGGTATGGGCTGGCAAGGTCAAGGTATGGGCCGACGAGGCCGGGGTATGGGCGGACGAGGCTGTGGTATGGCCTGGCAAGGCCGAGGCATGGGCGGCCGAGGTCGAGGAATGAGTTTGCAAGGTCGAGGCAGGAGTGGACGAGGCCAGCGTATGGGTTGGCAGGACAGAGGTAATCAGCGGAGAAAAATGAATGTTCCCCAACGCGATGATATGGCAGGAGAAGAATTTGACTGGGACTGGTAAGCAGCATCTGACTTAAAATACAATTAAAAATTAAGCCTATAATTAATAGGCTGTGCAATCGAGGGGCAACACAGCCTGTTTTTTTTATATTCAAGCGGTCCGGTTCGGGGCATGTAATTACATCGGTATTATTATCCGTAAAAACTCAGAGATGAATACTATCCCAAAGTCTGTGAGTTCACTACCAGTCGTTGGGGTAGTAGATGGATTCGGGGCGGATGTCAAACTTTCTGTATAGTCCTTCGACGAGGGCTTCTATTCTTTTTATCTGGCAGTCGGTTGGTCGAGTTGTTTTAGCGTCAGCTATAACACAGATTCGGATGGTATGGTCGCTTCCATACCAGGTCCGGCCGGGTATGATTGACCATTGTCTTTGCCATTTTTCGGTCGGTAGTATCTGGCCGTCGCCGCCACCAAGACCGTTGCAAATAACAAAGTGGCAGTTTATATCCTCGGAATTAGTCAAACCATTCAGTGCAGCCAACTGTTCGATGTTGCCGGCTTTTGTGCTGCTATAGTATATTTCGATGCTTTTCCAGCGGTTTGGAGACTGTGGAGCCCGCGAAAGAATAGCTTCTTCAACAGGGTCGAGATGATAATAGCTCGAAAGACAAAAAGCCCCTGCAGAAGGAGGGGTATTGCGGAGAGTCATCAGCACCACCGCTCCTACGGTCATCGACACCAACAGTGCCGCTAAAACTTTTGCCACCCTTGGCTGATTCGACATAGTTCCATCCACGAAAGTGCTTAAAAATTCATAGTTGCCTGCCCACAGAAGGCACGGCTATCTTATACAACAAACATCGGTGATTTCCAACAGGATACTTCAAATTTTGCCAAAAAATTTTATATTTAAGTTTCTGATACCAAGTCAGTTGTTTTTTTGACTTGCCAGGAGTTAAAAAGCTTGACTGAATTGGTCCGTTTTGTGATAATAATATCTGTTATTTTTTTAACCGATGGGAATTTATGTCTGAACTCGATATTGTAAGAGACCTTGCCAAACAGGCATTGACCATATCAACGCCAAACTGCAATGTTGACGGTTTCCTCTGGGACCGTGCGCAGCGACTGGTACGGAACGTTGAGCATATCTGTCGCCTGCCGGAAGTAGCCAAGGACAAATCACAAATAGACCAATTTGCCCTGATAACGGCGACATATTTCAGTGAAGCCGGTCTGGCCCGCCATCTTGAGTCCGAAGGAACCGGAGTCGAACCGTCGAATTCCAATAATAATAACGATGACTTGCTGGATTTGGCCACTCTGGCTGTTGAAGAGACCCTGAGCCCGGCTGTAAGCCGAATGAGCATCACGAAGATAAACAGGATTATTACCGAAAGCAGGAGCCATTTCCCCAAGATGCTGGAGGCGATGATACTTTCGGACGCCCGTAACCTGGACGATATGGGGGCAATTGGAATTTTCAGTGAATTCAAAAGATACATTATCGGAGGCAAAGGTGTATCGAACGTTTTGCACACGTGGAAGAGGAAAATAGATTATAAGTACTGGCAGGCTCGTCTAAAAGAGAGTTTTCG
>CAZTKW010000202.1:0-6434 GCA_964614315.1 uncultured Pirellulales bacterium | reverse complement strand
CTTATCCTCACAATAACAGCCGCCTTCATTACAGGATCTTTTAGTTTTATTGCTATTCGAGTCGGAAGTCTTTTGTCCCGCATGTCCTCCTTTATCTGCTCCCCCTTAACTTCGAAGCTGCTCCCCGCAACCTCGATATCAACCTGCACGCCCTCCCCGCCGTCACTTATTAGCACGCTGTCTTCATCGAGCATTTTCCACCTACCAAGAGTAATTAGCGCTGCTTCAAAACTCTGTGGGCTGCTAAAGACAACTTCATCTGTTACAGTAAGCGCCCCCTCGCCTTTGCGAGAATAAACAAACGTCCGTTCAAGCCTTTTAAGTTCATCAACGTCATAGGCACTGCTTATATCAAGTGCCAAAGTATCAGCCTCATCGGTAAAGTCGGTCCTCAGTACACGGCCGCGCGCCTCCTCACCCGTCCTCTGAAGTTTCCCCGCAACCACCGGCACCGGATGACCGTATGAGTTTAACACATCGCTTTCATACCGCCGCTCGCTGAACGTCCGCCCCGTATAAACCTCAGCCCCCGGGTCTATCAAAGGAACCGCTTCGCCGACGACTATCATATACGAACCGACATCGTTATGATTATGCTCCTCATTGTTATGTCCGCCTTTCATCACTACACCCAGCCGAGAGGGATACTTTTCGCTTGGCCGACATATCAACACGCCACCATCCTCGAACCACGTCCGCGCCGGCATTTTCTCAATAGTTTTAAAGGTCGATGGCATGCGTAATGCCGAGTTAGAAAAAGTATACATCATAATCTCGAACAGCCCCCCTTTAGGTGTCGCAATATCTTTAGTTTTCCATCGGCTAAGTCCAAGCTTTAATTTCCGACTGACGTACCACATCTCCCTCGTGCCCGGCCGGGCATTTATAGAACAGTCGGAAAACGTCGGATATAAACCATTCATAATCTCGACCCGCGCCGCATACATCGCCGTAGGTCTCGCCTCTTTGACACCCATCAAATCTACCTTCCCCCCCGTCGCCTGGTATATCGCCTCCGAAAGCAATATATAATTGCCGTACCCGTAGCTCCAGTACCCCACACCTTCGGTGCAGTACCCGTCGGGTGTATAGCTCACAAGAAAGTTCTTTGAGTACTTCTCCGCCGCCGCCGTGAAAAGTGCCCGCTCATCACGCGATTCCAGCAAACACAGCGCCGAACCCATAACTCCGGCAAGACAAACTGAATTCCAGTTGTTCGTCGGCTTCGTCAGCCACCACCGCGCTTCGCGCTTGCCCGTTATCTCTTCCCGGAAAGGCTCGAATACAAAACGGTCTATCCTCTCTCGAATCAACTCCCGCGTTTTGTCTTTCAGCTTATCTCCCAGCACATAGTCAACCGTTGCCAACTCTCGCGCAAGTGTTGCAGAAGCCAGGTCAATATATATATAAGTCCCTTTGAAATTCGTCAGCCCCGAATCATGAGCCGGATATAACCACGTCCGCTCGGCGCAATGAGCTGCTATGATTTCTTCAACACCCCCTAAAAAACGCCCCTTGTTTTCAAGGCATTCCGCCAGAACAAGATTCTTAAGCCTGCTGCGCCGCTGCCGGTTGACCCGCTCCCATCGGCTCCGGTTGCCCGTCCGGCTGTACTCAAGGTACAATTCGTCCGGCAATTCCGGTACAGGCTCTTTCAAAAGCCCCTCCGCCTCGCTTATAACCTCTCGGAAAGGTTCTTTTTTGGCAAGCATCTCCCACGCCCCCCGCTCGCTTATCGGCCGGCCAAAACACGTCGGCCTCTCTGAAAGAACCTCCCTGATTGCCTTAATGCGTTTCTCATCAAGCCCCCCTTCCGGCCCCTGTTGAGTTCTCTCTTTATCCGCCCCAAAAACCAATCCGCACAAAAACAACCCGGCCAAAAACCACGAAAATCCAATACCTCCAGCTCTTTTCATAACTTTTCCCTTTCCTCAATAAACCATTACAGCCTCAAACGTAGTATTGCCCAAGAAAAATAAATCTCCTGTCATAAAAATAACCTGATTATTATACCCGCTGAGCATAAAAACACGAGATTTGTTTAAAATACAACCAAAAAGCAAAAAATTCAGGGCCGGGCGCATTAAAGTAGGAGAGTTGGAGGAGGAAATAACGCGGTTACCCCCGGCCCCGAGGCTTCCTCTTCCTCTGCAGCCGAAAAAGTTTTAATCCCCCGCTCTTCCAAAAGCAACAAGTAAATTCCTCGATTTGCGCGAGCAAATACCTATTTTTTCGCTTACCAAAACCTACCCCTCACCAAAATATATGCAATTTAGCTGAAAAAACGCTCCCGAACAAAATATCAGGGCCGGGCCGCGGAGGAAAAGGAGTGTGCGAAATTGCCCAGCCCTGGAGCTATACATAATACCGCTTGAACAATATATCGGCTGAGACATTAAAAAAATAGCGAGCAATTTCCTCGTTTCACACGGAAAATTTCCTCTATTTTCACTCACAGACAAAAACTGCCCCGCAAAATTATGTGTTCGGATTGCCCCCGCGCAAAAAAAAATCAGGGCTGGGTTGCGGAGGGAGAGGAGAGAGCGAAATTGCCCAGCCCTGGAAAAAGCAAAAATTTACTTACGCCGCCTAAAATTCTATCGGCTCTTTCTTAAAAAAACTACAAAAGTAAATTCAAATTTATTAACATTTCAAATTCCACGCTCACTATCAACTAAGCTCTTAATTGTAACTTAACATAAAAACCAAAACAATGCAACTGGTAAAATTACCTGTTTTTCACCTGAAAATTTACGGGGTTTATATGGTGATTTATGCAATTAGATGTCTCTTTGCTTCCAATTGGTGCCATTCACCGCCGCCTCCGCCTCGCAATTGACCCGCCAACCCCTGTTACAGCCGCCAGGAATTCCGCATCGTACGGCTGAGCATCCTGTTGGCCTCCTCGCTGTTTGTAAACCGCTCCTTTTCCGGGTCCCATTTCAGCTTTTGACCCGTCAGCATCGCTATATTACCAAGATGACATATAGACGCCGAACGATGACCGACCTCAACCGGCGCTATCGTTTCTTTCCGGCTCTTTATACACTCTAAGAAATTCAGCTTATGGTCATTGCTTTTATAAAGCTTGATTTCATTACTCCCTATAACCGACGTCAAAAGTGATTTCGGCTCTGCATCGAACGGCGAGCTTTGTATCCACCCTTCGCTCCCCTCGAAACGCGTTCCTCCCCGGCTGGAGCCAAAAAGCAATTCTATCCCGTTCGCATACCTGTACCGGATGTCCCAGTTCGTCGGAGTATTAAAAAGACCGTCTTTCGGAAACTCACCCTTCCCCTCGATTTCGACAGGCCCAGTCCGGTCAGTCCCAAGTGCCCACTGTACAAAATCCAGTGCATGCACCCCGTTATTAGTCACCTGCCCCCCCGCGTAATCCCATATAAATCGAAAATAATAGTGACATCTCTTCTCCGTATAAGGTGCCCACGGCGCCTGCCCCAGCCACATCTCGTAATCGAACCCCTTCGGCACCTGCATAACCTCCTGCGGCGGACACGAAGGTCCTCCCCCAATTTTGCACCTCACCGTATGCACCTTGCCGATTCTCCCGTTGTGAATAAGCTCACTGATAAACCGGTTTTTCGTGCTCGAACGGTGCTGGGTCCCCGTCTGAAGCACCCTGCCGTAACGCTTTACCGCATCGGCAAGCTCGCGACCCTCCGACACCGTCAGGCTCAGCGGCTTCTCGCAATATACATCCTTGCCGCTCTTTACCGCAGCCATAGATATCGGAATATGCCAGTGGTCCGGCGTCGTCACCGACACCGCATCGATATCATCCCGGCTGACCAAATCGCGAAAGTCATTGTAACCGGCGCAACCCTTGTAATTCCCCGAAGGCCTCTTCTTACCGTAATACGCCTCCACCTCTTTCCGCGCCGCCTCTCTCCCGAGCTGCTTGCCTTTATTCCCATAACCGTTGGCATTCGGCCCGTACTCCTTGCTCCCCGACGTCATAACATCACACACCGCAGCAATCTGCGTCTGGTCTTTATTCAAAAATCCCCGCATATTGCCCATCCCCATTCCGCCGCAGCCGATACAACCCATCACAATACGCTCACTCGCCGCAACCGCCCCGCCCTTGCCGAGTGCCGAAGAAGATACGATATAAGGAAAACATATCGCCCCGATAACTGTTCTCCCTGCCTCTTTGATAAACTTGCGCCGATTCATTCGACCGTCTCCTTCCCGTTAAATTCGTTCCTGCTGCCTGATGATTTCTTTATTTGTCTTTACTTTGCGTATTTGCCTTTTGCCTCCGCGATAAGCTCCTTGATGGAGATTGCCTTTCCGTCCTGGTCTCTGGATACGTCCGCCCCGCTCATAAATGCAAACATCTCAATCGTATCTTCTGCCGGTACCGGCGGTTTTCCCGTCTTGAAGAATTTCACGATTTGCTCAATCAACGGCCCGTATCCCGCCGACTTGCCCGTCACCATACCTTTTTTGCCGTAGATAAAAACGTTAGAACCGCTCTTGCCTCCGCGAAGGTCTCGAAACGTCCCGATTCGCCCGTCCTCCCACACACCGATAACCATATCCGTCTTGCCCGCCTTCACCCGCCGAACGCTCTTGCACCCCGTACCCATCACGGCAAAAAGTGCCTCCGTTGCGTGAACCCCGTACAAATAAAGGTCCGGATGATGCTTCGCCCACGAGCTTGAACCGAAAACATCACACCCGACTATCTCGCCAATCTCTTCATTGCTCCCGGCCCCAACTATCCCCGTCCCGTAACGAAAAGACGAGCTCGACCAGCACGGAACTCCGTTTTCTTTTGCAAGCCGGAATATCTCGATTACGTCCGCAAGGCTGCTGGCCATTGGCTTATCCACAAACAGCGGTTTCCCGGCCTTGATTACTGGCATCGCCTGCTTCAGGTGCGGCCGACCGTCAACGCTCTCAAGCATCACCCCATCGACCTTCTCGCAAAGCTCTTCAATCGTATCAACAATCTCAACCCCGTATTCCTCGTGCAGCTGCTTTGTAAATTTTTCCACCCGGTCGGCTGATGCCGGCATATCAGCAGAACCACCCGAATACCCCACAACAACCCGACACCCCGTCATGTTCTCCGGATTATTGATATAACTCGTAAAGGCAATCACGTGCGACGTGTCCAGCCCTATCATACCAAGACGAATCACCTTTTCTTCAGCCTGTGCGCCAAAGCCAAAAGACAAAATCACAATAAATAACAGTGCTGAAAATACCCTTCGTTTCATTTCATTTTCCTCCTTAAACTTTCAATATGCCCCCGTTGTCCTTCCTAAAATGTCAAATATCAGCCGCGTTACGAAGCAGCCGCCTTTTTCAAACCAGCCATAATATTAAAATCTCACTCCATTTGCAATCATTAAAACCCCAACCCTGCTTTTTGCCCTCAAAGCTCTGATTTCTCCACTTCGAATCCCAAAAAAAATTCTGGTTTTTTCTTGACAAAAGGTTTGCCGGCTGTATAATTCGGACAATTGCGGGGAGGGAAAACTCATCTTAAGTACTTTTATGTAATTTTGCATTACTGGAAATCTGTTTTGTTTAGTGCTTAAAGCTGGGGTAAGGAAAACTCACCAGGGGCGGAAAACTCAAAAAATGTTAGCGCTGTATCTGTGGCTCGTAAAAGCTGCGGGATTGCTTGCGCTGTGATATTAAAGGGTTTTTCGTTCGGAGGTGGTAAATGGTGAGACGTTCGGAGGGATTTAGGCCTTGGATTATTCTGGCCGTTAGTCTCTTGTTGTTTGTGCAAAATGCCCATGCAACTACTATTCTTTTTGATTTTGAGGATCTTCCCTCTTGCAGCGATGCAACTGTTATTGAGTCGTATATGGAAGATATTTACGGCTCCGACATTACCGTTACCGGTGCAAGAACAAAAACCTGTTTCTTTTCCGGCCCCCTCGGTGAGGACAAATATATTTTTTCGAGTCTCTGGCCCGGAAGGTCCTGTATTTCGATTTCATTTAACGATGTAGCCATAACCTCTGCCTCATTCGACTTTGGAATGATATTTAGTTCATTCACTGCCTTTGCGGATGACCAGAGAATTCTAAAAGAACGCCCGCACTGCTGGTATTCTGATAATTCCTCAACCATATATTTTGATTCCCCTGTTACTACTTTGAGGTTCTATGATACCTGCATCGGCGTAATTGAGCTGGATAACCTTGCGGTAACCTCCGTCCCGGAACCCGCTACGCTTTTACTGCTCGGCCTCGGTGCGCTTTTTTTAAGAAAAAGAAAATAAAGCTTCACAACACAGACAAACTTAAACCAATCAACCCCTCACAGACTGTCTATTTTCTTACAACTTCGAAGCAGCAGCCGTCAAGCATTGCAAAATCAACGAAATTAACCACAGAATCACGGTTAAGGTCGGCCCCGCCGCACCAGTCCGGTTTTGAGCAATCTTC
>CAZTKW010000201.1:0-6443 GCA_964614315.1 uncultured Pirellulales bacterium | reverse complement strand
TCCATTACTTTATATATCGGAGGGCTATTTTTACCTACAAACTACAGATGCACCCATTAGCTCTCAACGTAAATGCTTATTTTTTAAGGAGATAGAGCTTGAAAAAAAACCCCTCGATTCTAAATGTGCCACAGCCATACCCTAAGAAAGGCTCATAGGCTCCTGCTCACGGCTGCCCTTGCGATATATCGTAATCCCTTTACAGCCAAGCTTATACGCCATCTTAAACGCCTTATCAACAGCGATCTCAGCCGCTTGTTCCCTGAAATTTATCGTCTTACTAACCGCCGCATCGCAATGCCTCTGAAAAGCCGCCTGCATCTGAATATGCCATTCTGGCTTAATATCGTAGGTACACTTGAAAATTTTCCGCATTTTTGCCGGAATCTGCTGGATTTTCTGAATACTGCCAGACTTCGCAATCCTCCCTTCCAGCTTTTTATCATAAAATCCGTCTTTTTCGCCAATCTGTTTGAAAATCGGATTGATTTGAAGCATTTTCGTTCCGTCAAGTATCTGCCGCAAAAATACCGGAGAATACACCGGCTCAATCCCGCAACTGCAGTCCGCTACTATACTTATCGTACCAGTTGGAGCTATGCAAGTAATGGAAGCATTCCGAACTTTCTTGCCTCTTTCAGTTCTCCACGTACTCTGGTTCCAATTCGGAAATGGCCCACGCAAATCTGCCAGTTCACCACTTGCTTCGCGCGCCTTTTCGTTAATAAACTTCATCACGCTCTCACCAAAATCAACCGCCTCTTCGCTGTCATACGCCATTCCCTGCAAAAAAAGGCTGTCTGCAAAACCCATGACTCCAAGCCCGATTTTGCGGTTTCCCTGGGCCAGCCGGACGGTTTCCCTGACCGGATAACTGCAAACATCGAGGATATTATCCAGAAATCGTACTGCCAGTTTAACTGTCTTAGCCAGTTCCCCCCAGGCCATCTCAGCTTTCCCGTCAGTAAGACTGATTTGGCCTGCAGAATCTTCTTCTCTTCTGCCCGCATAAGGCTTTACGAATTTGGCAAGATTTATGCTTCCAAGTGTGCACGCCTCAAAAGCAAGCAAAGGCTGCTCACCACACGGATTTGTGGCCTCGATTATCCCAAGCGACGGAGTGGGATTGTCCTTGTTTATTCGGTCGATAAAAGCTACTCCCGGCTCTCCGGTTTCATGAGCACAGTGGACTATCAGTTTCCAGATGTCGCCAATAGTATAAAATTGCCCCGTTTGCTCGGCAGCGGCCTTCTTTTTGTCAGGCAGCTTATGCAGGTCATTTATCGTATAGGTTGAAATATCAAGCTTTTTAGGCAATAAATAGCACTGCTGGGTGCGTGGATTTTCCACCACGTGCAGGCTTTGTTCGGAGTCGAGGAGCTTTTTCATCCAGTCTTTGGTGATTTTGACGGAAATATTGAAATTTGTAAACGCCGTCAGGTTTTGTTTGGCGTGAAGGAATTTTAATATGTCAGGATGGCTCACGCTCATCATGCCCATATTTGCACCGCGCCGAAAAGCCCCCTGCTGAATTGCATTGGTGGCCTCGGAAAATACACGCCAAAAACTGAGCGGCCCTGACGTCGTACCCCCGCTGGAGGCCTCAAGGTCGCCCGTAGGCCTTAATTTGTCGAAGGAAAAACCGGTCCCGCCGCCGGCCTTTTGAATCAGGGCGGTCTGCTTAATCGTCTCAAATATCGCTTCGATACTATCTTCAATCGGCAGTACAAAACAGGCACTGAGCAAGCCGTTGGGCCTGTTGGCATTCATCAGCGCCGGAGAGTTGGGCAAAAATCGCAGCGAGGCCATCAAATCGTAAAACCTTCTGTGCCATTGCTTTACGTCGCTGCTGGTGGCCACGTATTTGGCTTCGGCCTGGGCGGTCAGAAAAGCCACCCTGCTGAAAAGCTCGGCCGGCGTTTCTATACATTTGCCCCGCTGGTCTTTGACTAAATATCTGCTTTCCAATACTTTAAGGGCGTTTTTGCTAAGGCTGGGAGCCTCGCCCGGGGCCGGTATAACATTAAATTCAGCCATAAAAAAACCTGCTTATTAAAGCTATTTGTTAAGCTAAAATCTTTTAAGCCATCTGAACCTAAAAACCCGGCGAATCCGCTCGGTAAAACGGACCCCTAAATGCTGCGTGCTGGTCCTAAACTCCATTTGCCCAAAGTCGTCTGCGGTGGGTTTGCCACGGTTTCCGCCGAATATCGAAAGCAAACCTCCCGCTAAAAAACCAATAAATGAATTTATTTTAGTGCGAATAAGCATTTATAAGTCTTTGGCTATTAGTTTGTTATGCGCTTTACATTCCGGCTTCAAGAAATCATCTTTGTACAGCCAGCTTCAGGCCAGCCAATAACTCTTCGCCCGTTCTGCTGGCCAATTCGTCTTTTCCGAACAACTGATGCCTGTCTAAAATCTGCGGTTTAACATCGTAATACCTTTGTACCGCCTCTATTCCGCCCTCTGCAGCACCGGCAGTTTTATACCCGCCGTCCAAAAGCCAGCCGCTTACCTCTTCATCATACTCAGCAGGATAAATAAGGGCTACAACAAACTTACCTTCATTGTATTTGGCTAAATGCGCCTTTGTCCTGCAGGGCGGGCCGATGCGGACAGCCAAATCAACAAGCCTCTTGAAATCGGCTCTTGTGGTCTCCAAAGCGCTTGAATAAAAGAACATACCCGCCTCAAGCTGGAAAATATCCGCCCTTAAGCCCTTTAATTCGAGTCTGCCGTCTGGATAAGCCTTGTGTATCTTGTAGACTTTGCCGCCCCTGTATTTTTCACTTTCCAGCAGTTCTGCCACCTCCTGGGCGGTAAAGCCAACACCCGTATGGTCGCCAAAATCAAATATATACAGTCCGACATATCTATCAGGTTTTTGAAGTTTTGGTAATTCCATAATTTTTAACTGATTTTCAAACGGGCAAATTTTCGTTTGCCGACCTGGACAATCATATCGTCTTTAGGAGTAATTTCGGCGTTAGGATCACTGATTTTAACGCCGTCAATACGCACAGCCGACTGCTTTATCTTTCGCTTGGCCTCACCTCCCGACGGCACCAGATTACAGGCCAAGACGAGTTTGCTCGCCATCACAGGCTCAGCAGCCACTTCAATTTCCGTTATATCTTCCGGCAGTTGACCTTGTGCGAAGACCTTATCAAATTCAGCGGCAGCGGCCTCGGCTGCAGCCTCATCATAAAACTGAGAGACAATTGCTTTGCCTAACAGGACCTTGGCCTGCTTTGGGTGTGTTCTATCTGGGTTTACAAGTTCAGCAATTTTTTCGGTCGGCAGGTCGGTTACAAGTGTAAAGTAATTCTCCATCATATCATCGGATATACTCATCACCTTGCCGAACATATCGGCCGGCTCATCAGTTACACCGATGTAATTTCCTTTGGATTTGCTCATTTTTTCCTTACCGTCCAGGCCGACAAGAATCGGGGTAGTAATCACAACCTGTGGTTTTTGGCCATCCATTCTTTGCAGGTCTCTTCCGACGAGATTGTTGAATGTCTGGTCGGTGCCGCCTAATTCGACATCACTTTTTACCATAACCGAATCATACCCCTGCATAAGGGGGTACAGAAATTCATGAGTTCCTATGGGTTCACCGGCTTTGTATCGCAATTCGAAACTGTCTCTTTCGAGCATACGCGCCACGGTCATATTGCTCGTCAGTTTAATAATGTCTGCCAACCTTAGCTCGGCCAGCCATTCGCTGTTGTGGCGTTTTTCGAGTTTAGACTCGGAAGTATCCAGGATTTTGCCCGCCTGTTCGAGATACGTCCTCGCATTTTCTTCAATTTGTTCACTCGAGAGCATCGGGCGGGTCGTGTTCTGGCCGGAAGGGTCGCCGATTCTTGCAGTGTAGTCGCCGATTATCAATATAGCTTTATGGCCGAGGTCCTGGAACTGGCGCATCTTTCGCAGCACGACAGTGTGGCCGAGATGAATATCCGGAGAGGTCGGATCCAGGCCGAGTTTGATTCGCAATTGCCGCTGCTGTTTAGCCGCCTCGGCAAGCTTTTCAGATAGCTCGGCCTCATTGAAAATCTCAGCGGCGCCTCGTCTCAAAAGCTGCAATTGTTCTTTAAGATTCGCTTTCATAGATTATTCTTTTCAAATTCAGGAACTCTAAGAAACGGGATTATAAACAAAAGCCGGAAAATAAGCAAGAATCCGTTACAGGCAAAAAACATAGAATTAGCTGGTATTATCGTGATAGTCTTAGCAGTAACTACCGAATTTTTAAAAAAATTTATAACGGAGGATGGAATTGTGCAGCAGTTTTGAGTATTATCAGGCTGTTTGAAAACCGTGGGGGATAAAAACTCATCAAAATGAGGATAAGTAAAATGAAGAATTCATATTTTATTCCGGCTTTTATATTGGTATGGCTGGTGTTGTCGTCAGTCGCCTGTGGTGGTGAGAGCAAATTGATTCTTGGTTTTGAGACTGAGGAACTTGCCGCCAGGAAAGGTGAATCGTGGTGCGAAATTAGGGGTGTTGAGGACGGATGCGACTTCTGGGCAAATTTCGAGTTCGGTGCTGGCGACCGTATATGGACATGGCAGTGTCGAACGGGCGAGAGCACCGAAGGCGTACAGGCACTGGTCGGCGGGGTGCAGCCCGGCCCTGCACATGCGAGCTTTCAGCGAACAGCATTTCAGCAGCGATATTACCCTATTCTGCGTAAAAGTGCGGCGGAAGCTTCAGTTATACTGAACACTTTTCAGTGGCTTGCATACACACAACCAGACCTGCGAGACTGGTCCGATTACGACTTGTTATGGGTTGATTTCAAAACCGATAGGCCACTCAAAGTATGGCTGACACTGGAGGACGAAATAATTGAGCCGCCTGTAGTTCGCATTTTTAACGTTCCGGCAGATGAATGGGTAACACTTGAACTTGACCTAAAAGCGGCCGAGCGCATACGCGGACTCGACCTGAAACAAATCACTAATATTTATCTAATCGGCAAAGCAAGTGAAGCTGCCGGCGTTCGAGTGGACAATGTTCGTGTGGTACAAAAAGGCACACCAAACAATCTTGAAGTGTATCAGGATAAGACAGCTATGAAAAACCCCTCTTTTGAGTTTGGTTCGAAGCCTATAATCAGGAGTCTTTCAAAAGATCACAAACCCGACCGTTCCGCCATAGAATTTGACCCGGCGAGGAAAATTGCAAACGGCTCTGTCGTGCCATTCGGATGGATTGGGGCCGCCGATAACCAGCACCTGATTGTCGGATACACCGAGGGAAAAGAGCGTCCTTATATTCCGGTTATAATGGAATCGGCTGACGGGGGGCAAAGCTGGTCTGTTCTACCTAAACCTGTCGCCAGAAATTTCGACCACGGCACCAGTCGCGGCAGTGTGGTCGATGCCCGCGGGGATTCGGTTTCCATTTCAAGCGGGCCGGGTTGTGCCGGCCCCGGTGTTGTTACACCCAGACAGCACCTGACAAAATATACCTTCACCGGCAGCGGCTGGGAACGGAGACAATGGCCAAGTATCCTCGATTACGACATTCGCCACTGCGGCTCGGCGGCATCGGTCATTAGGCTGCCAAGAGGGCCAAAAAAAGGCCGACTTTGGGCCACCTGGGGCACGGTTGACCGATTGCGGCGGTTGGCCGTCGGCTGCAGGTACTCCGACGATGACGGAAAAAACTGGTGGTACAGCGGCAAGTCATCTATGGTGCCGGGCAGCGCCGAAAAACCTTTCACCTACAACACTTACAGTTATCAACAGCCAAGGATTACTTATTTCCGGGGGCAGGCTGCCGTATTCTGGCAGGATGACCGGGGACTGCTTTGCAGCTGGTTCGATGGGGGAAAATGGTCTCCAGCCAAAGTTATTTTAGCCGAGCCAAAAGCGAAACTCGACGTCAGCGAAAATGAATCTTTCCGGATACCTGGCTCGGTGGTGACAGTCGGTGAGGATGAGGTTTTCCTGACGGCGTGGGGGCTCGGTGGAGTTCTTCACTATGACGGGAAGAACTGGCAAAGAGAATTAGTCAATGCGGCTGACGCAGGTGTTTTAACGATCTGCGGCGATAAAGATGTGATGTTAATTACAGCGGGCTCAACGGAACAGCCGCCCTCAACCAAGCGGATACAAATCAAACGACAGGCAAAAGTGCTCTGCTACAGGCGCAGACGCGACGGCACGTGGGCCAGGCCGCTTGACCTTGCCGGCGATGAGGTGACCATCCATGAGTATCGCCAGATGACCGCAGTTGTTGTGCCGCCAATGTCACCTGAGAATTTCGCCCCGGTGGCTTTTTCCGACGGCGAGACCGTTAAGATGGTCAAGGTACCTGTGTTGAACGAGTAAGAGCCTATCCCAAAACCAGCTCTATTGCGGCCGGCTGCAAAGCCCGATGCCTGCGTTGTCGGCCAAAAACGTTCTCAACGTGGAGTA
>CAZTKW010000200.1:0-6449 GCA_964614315.1 uncultured Pirellulales bacterium | reverse complement strand
CTGTAGGTCCCGGGGGGCCGGGCGGTGGATATGATTATGCCACTATACAGGAGGGGGTAGATGCGGCCGTCAGTGGAGCAGATACTGTAGTTGTTGCCGACGGCATATATACCGGCGACGGTAACCGTGATATTGACTTTTTGGGCAAGGCAATCACGGTTCGCAGCGAAAATGGTGCAAGTAATTGCATTATTGATTGTAACGGAACAGAAAGCGAGCCACATCGTGGGTTCTATTTCCATAATCTTGAAGGTCTCGATACAGTAGTTGATGGCTTTACTATCACCAATGGTTACGGGCAGATCGAAGATGAAATAGGATGGGCAGGAGGTGGTGGTATCCGTTGCTATGAAAGCTTTCCGAAAATTATCAACTGTATATTTCGGACTAATTCCGGTGGTATCGAAGGAAGAGGAGGGGGCATCTTTTACATCAATACCGGAGATTACGAGCCGGAGATAATCAACTGTATATTTCAAGAGAATTCCGGTTGGGGAGGCGGTATACACATTTTTTCGGAATGTGACCATTTTAGGATTATTAACTGTACATTCTACGACAACGAGGAGTATGCTATTTCTGCAGGGTGGTGTGGGATGGTCAAGGTGACGCTTCGAAATTCTATCTTCTGGGAAAATACAGGAGATTTAGAGACCTATAGTATTGGAAAATGTGGTTGGCCGAGCGTTAGTGATTACTACAACCTTTTGGGCATTATGGCGTCCGACCCTTGTTTTGCCGACGCTGAGGGCGGTGATTTTCATTTGAAATCGCAGGCTGGTCGGTGGGACCCGAACAGCGAAAGCTGGGTAACCGATGATGTCAATGATACAAGCGCAGCGATTGATGCCGGCGACCCGGGTTCGTACTGGAGCCTGGAACCATGTCCCAACGGCGGACGGATAAATATGGGCGCCTATGGTGGAACAGCCGAGGCCAGTAAGTCAACGTTAGTTGAGTGCTTCCCGTGTGGGCATCCGGATTACGCAGAGTGGGTTGCCGTGGGTCGGCCTGAAAGTTGGTGCTATCCAAGACAATGTCACGGCGATGCCGACGGTCTTCAGGAGGTGATAGGCAAGGCTATCTACTGGGTAGCTTATGACGACCTGGATATCTTCCTGGAGGGCTTTGGCCAATTAGAATATGTTGACCCTGTGACAGACCCGTGGATAGCTGCTGACTTTACCCACGCTGCAGAACAGATGGGCAAGGCCTGGTATAGAGTTGGATACAACGACTTGTATATTTTGCTTGAGTATTTTGGCAGCTTTACAGTTGACCCCGACTGTCTGGATGTGCCATAAGAACGGCTGAATGATAATAATTTGGGAGAACAGAAATGAAAAAAATGAGCTTAACATTAATTTGCCTGTTGGTTCTTTGTTTGGCTTGTACAGTCGAGGCAACTATAACTATGGAGCTTCGCGAAGATGACGGGGTCACGCCGGCCAGCTACCTGCTCTTGGGTTCGGATTACGTCCTTGTTATCAGCGGCGCAAGCGCAGATGCAGGCGCTGAGCTTGGTTTATATGGCCCGACCTATTCCGCTGCGGACTGGGCAGCACTTGGCCCGCCGGACTCAACGGTGGCTGTTCTTGACACCGGCAACATTAGCTACATCATGTGGAATGCTCCTTATCAAGGTTATGAAGCCGTTGCTGACGATATCATGGGCGATGGTGTATCCACCGGTGACTGGTTCACGATAGACCTGACGAGTTTTACGGGGGGGGCTGTCGGTCTTTACCTCTATGATTATCGTGTCAGTTCAACTACACCGATAGCCAGTATTGAATTCGGCTTCCCGCCCCCTCCTCCGTGCTTCCCCCGCGGCCATCCTGATTATTACCAGTGGGTCTCGGTGGGTGCACCCTCCAGCTGGTGCTATCCAAGACAATGTCACGGCGATGCCGACGGTCAAAAGGAGCCGATAGGCAAGGCTTGGTACTGGGTCGGTTTTGACGACCTGGATATCTTTCTGGAAGGCTTTGGCGAATTAGAATATATCGATCCTGAGACAGACCCGTGGATTTGTGCTGACTTTGACCACCAAAAAGAACAGATGGGCAAGGCCTGGTATAGAGTTGGATACAACGATTTGGATATTTTTATTCAGTATTTTGGCAACCTGACAGTTGAAACCGATTGTTTGGATGTGCCGTAATATCGGCTGAATGATAATAATTCATCCCCTAAGTGCAGGCGAGGCAGGCCAAAGGGGGTTTGGTACTCTGTTTTACAGGTTTTACAAAGTAAAAAGGCCCCGGAGCAACCAAGCTCTGCGGGGCCTTTTCTTTGATAACTTATCTCTGGTCAGTCTTACGGGCTGGTATCCAGCCAGTGGTCAGCGAGAACGCTCACATCAAACCAATTGATTATACCGTCAGGGTCGCCGACGGGATACAAATCGCCCGGTATTGGAGCATCCTTATATTTAGGTTCGTTGGTTGTCAGCTCAAAGCACATATCCCACGAATCGGCTACGTCAGGCCACCAAATTGGGTCGCCCATTTTCCAATTATATCCTCTCGAAGGCGGCCAATTTGGCGGTGGAAATCCAGCCGGCCAGTCAATGGTAGGCGGCTCAACTTCCCAGATTCTTACAGCATCGTCGTTCCAGGTCGGCCTTCGTGTTTTCCAGCCCCACGGGTGCGGAATAAAGGCTATATTAGGGTCGTACACAGCCGCGATGCTCAGCCAATAAACCGTGGCTTTTGGATAAGGGTCGGTGGGACTGTCGCCCCACAGCCATATCTCGCAGGGGTCCTGATAGAACCATTCGTCCTCAGAGAGGAGCTGATTGAACTGGAAGCACGTCTCCCATGGTTCAAGAGGTTCTCCTACTGTTGGGTCAGGACTACCGGTCCAGTGCGGGTCGATGTCATATCCATAGAAGTTCCAGACCCAGCTGTCACAGTAATTCTCCCAGATTAGAACGAGAGGATGACTGAAGTCAGCATCCGGGTCTGCCCCTACAGGGGTATCCATCCAGATACCAATATGAAAGGCCTGCGGTACAATCGGCGGCGGGAAGGGCTGATTCCAGCCGATGTATGAACCCCACCAGTGAATATCGGTAACGGGGCGGTCGTCTTCGCAGAGCCAGTCGTCGGCGATTATCGGCCTCCAGTGGTAGTTGGACCTTTCGTCCCAGCCCCAGATAGTTTTCGGGTCTTCGTTGGGGTCTATCACATCCGGCTTCTGACTCCATTTGACATAGAACTTACTGTCGACGGCCTGTGGAGGAGTCTTTTTAGTAACAACTATGTTCTTCCAGTAATTCCAGTTTGCAACGATGCCTGAGCCAGGTGCAGGTATCTGGGTCTGGGCGATAAAATTGTTATTCTCGTCAAATTTGAAATCTTGTGCCTTTGTAATATCAAAGGCGGGATTGTTTGCGTAACTTGCTGCGACCGGAGTCGCTGCACCCACGCCGGTTTTACTCAGGTCGACACTAATATTAGTTGGTGTCGCTCCGGGACCGGGCCCCGGTACATTGCTGCAGGGAATTGTGCCAGGAGGGGTCGGTCCACCGAGTGGTGCGACATTCCAGTACCACGCCCTGATATTTCCGTTAATATCCGAAATAGCCAGCGAAACCACGAGCATCCCGCAGGGCGGATAGACCGTCGTCGTTACTACACAGCCGGTCAAATCGGGGTCTTCCGCATATACATATTTAAATGCACTTGCATAGTCGCCGTTGGCCTCGGTACCGTTGCCCCACATCATTACGAGGCCGGCGTCCTGCGGATAATTACAGTCGCAGGAATACATTCCGCCTCCGCCTTCAGGCCCGCAGACATACAGTTCAGCCGGAATAAACGTTGTCTCCGGATACGGGTCACAATCATTGTCGGGAGCGTATTGATTAAATTGCGTTATGAAATCGTCCCATTCTTCGGTCGTTACGGCTCTTACTTGCTCAGTGCTTAACGCTTCGAGCCACTGCTCTTCAGTAGTGATGCAGAACTCGGCAGAGACTTCGCTCAGGGTCGAGTAATTAAGCCCGCCGGTCGGCATTGAGTCATAAGTAAGTGCGGAAGAGATTGTCTGCCTTTCAGATGCGTAGAAGCCGTCATATCCTAATAACTGGGCTTCCTTGTCAGGATCTGTCTGCCAGGTTATTTCGGTGGAGGGCGTCATTATTATCTGTTGAGTATAATCGGCGCCCGGTATATACAAATCTCTCTTTTCCTGGGTATCAACATTGACAAACTCGAGGTGAAGCTGCAGCAGAGGTGTATCCTGATATATATAGCCTCCGCCGCCACTTCCTCCGCCAGAGGTGTTGACAAGTGCCGTGCCGGGCGAAGACGTCTCTAATTCCACGTACACATCGAAAAATGAATCAGGCCCGCCTCCATAGGTAACTGTAATAGGTGCTGTGCTTCTCAGGCTTAGCTCAACTATCTCGGTATCGACGGTTTCTTCTCCGGTGGAATCCGGTATATACACTGCTTCGCGTTCGACCAACATCGGTGTTCCAGCGCCGCTCAGCGCAATTTGCCCCTCAAAAGGATCCGAGCCGGGACCGAAGAAATCGGGTGGAATCGGCCCCAAGCCCATACCCGGCCCAAAGCCTATACCTGAACCTGTTGAAGGGTTATAACCTTCGGAACCGCTGGGAATGACCTTTCCAGGCAAGGTGTAGACAATTTCCAGATAGGGTCGTTTGTCCGGCAGAATCGGCCAGTCTCTGCTGTAGAAATTGTTCCAGTAAGCCGCCGGCTCTCCCTTGATTACCATCGCCGTGCTATAGACCCCATTATCGCCCATAGCCGTTATCACGTCCGGCGTTACATTCCAGCAATAATATGAATTAGGGCTGTTGAATGTAGAGGTAATGGTACCAGTAGTAGCCACGTTGTATGCCGGGGCATTTGACCAATTAATAGTGCCCTCGGTCCAGCTATCATTCGGAACGTAACAGGATTCGATAGTCCTTTGCCGAAGACCCGGATACGTCTCGTGCAGCATAAGCAGCAATTCTGCGTTTGTGACTACTGCGCCGGCCGGGAGACTACCGCCGACATCGAATTTAAGATAACTGCGGCACAGGCCGAGATCGTGCCAGCCAGCGACTACATCCCCGACAAGAAGGTCAACTGAACTTCCGTAATTCTTGCTAGACTGACTCTGGTTGACAAGAGCGTCCTCATTGACCAGCAGCCGGGCATGGTGGTATTCAAGGGCCGCAACACGAGTCGGCATGAGCGCCACTACTGTCAATAATGTTAGTGCCAGCCATAAAAACTTTTTTGATTTATTCATACTTAAGCCTCCTGATATAAGTTTTGGTAAACTTTTAGACCTTTCCCACTCCGCGTGAACATATTACTACTAGAAAAAAAGACCTATTTTGAATTTCTCCATACACACTCCTCCTGAAAAATATGTCAACCGGGATTTCACATATTACGTTGCATATTCCTGCTCAATTACGCTGCTGAACTTAGCTACGCCCTGAGCCTAATTTCCAATATAATATCAGACCTATCTTAAAAAGTCAAGATTTTTAACTTTATCTGGGAAAAATTTCAGCCACAATAATCGAAAAAACACGAATTTGGGGCTGGTTTCCAGTTTTTTGACGCACCTCACGCCTTTTTCCCGCTTGAAAATCAAGTTTTTCAGCGATTTTCAGCATCAACCACCACCGGAAGGCATCGCCGCCATTGCTGAAGCCCTGATACGCCCAAGAATTTCGCAGAACAAAGCTTTCGACTTTTGCACCGATTTTTATTAGTTTCATCCAGAGCGTCCTAAGCGAACTTTGTCAGATGCCATCAGACAGCTTTGATAAAACCTTATAACAAATTCAAGTTTCCCCGTGAAATACGTAATTCCTGCTATTTTCGACTATTTTGTCCGTTTGCTTGGAAACATCTTGTACGTATCTCGTGGCCATTTTTAAGACAGCGTGGCCAAGAAGTTCTTGAACACGGATATACCTTCCTGACATATGTCAGGTAATATAATCCGCTGAGAGAAAACCGGGAAGGAAATAGAGAAGAACAAATTACAAAGAAGTTTTCAGGTTCAGGATTTTGCTCCATGTCCCTCCCTTCGCTACCCGGCCCTGATTTATTTTATTCTGAGGATGATTTTAATAAAACTCTGAAGAAAATGAGAATAGACCAAACCGGAGGCGGCCTTGGCTTCGGTGCGTGAAAAGTTAAAAGTGAAAAAGGTAAAAAGAAGGGTGCCCTAACGACCTTTTGGGTTAGCGGTGTAAGCATTTGAGGATATTGGCTTGAAAGGGGAGTAGTCGATAAGCGAGGTGGGGGCTAAAAAAAGGAAACGGGGTAAATATAAGCGGTGAGGCGATGTAAGTGTAGTTTTTGTGGGAGTTTAGGTGTTTTCGGCAGGGCGGTGAGAGGTAATTGAAGGGGGAAATTTTGGGCAGGGCGCAGAGGGGGGCGGCTCAAAAAAGAGGGGGAGCGGGG
>CAZTKW010000199.1:0-6457 GCA_964614315.1 uncultured Pirellulales bacterium | reverse complement strand
ATAGAGTGGATATATTGGATAGATATGGTTTGACAAGGTATGGAAAGTGGTTATAATATTGAGGTTGCAATGAGGGAAAACTTCTTTGTATCTGGTGGTTGGTAAAAAACATGTTGTGGTTTGGTTGCCTTGCCAAATGTTTAATATGGGAAATGTCAGAAAAAGCTTAATATGCGAGGGTTTTAAGGCATGTTCCGAATTCGAACTCTAATCTTAATCAATCCAATTGTAATTTTAATACTCTTTGCAATAGGAGTAATTCATCCGATTGTCGTATTGTCTTTCGAGCTTATTAGGCCATTTTTAGGCCTATTTATTATATTTATTTTCATTATTTCCATAGTAAAATTCATAGTGAAATTTATTCGGAATTTGTTTAAACCGAAAAAAAAGATTTTTACTAATTTATGCAAAATTGTACTCTGTTTTGTTTTGGTATATATATTTGGCTTTGTATTTGCCTTATCGCACTACTTTTCTTTTGTCGGATTGTGTGCACATTACAGGCTTGTAAAAGATTATGACACGATTAGGAATTGGGCGCAAAGTGTGGAAATTCCTGATGGCGGTCTTCTTTATATGAATGGCATTGACATACCAGAACCTGCCAAACTTTTTCATCCCGAAAATGTTGAAGTAAAAGAAGAAGAAGGCGTACGAAGATTGTGGCTGAGTTGGAATTCCGGCTTTATGCAGGTGGGCTGGGAGTTAATAATATGTCCCCCTGATGAAAACTATCAACTTCAGAGCGGAGTGCTGGCAAAAATTCAACCTGGTGTTTATTTGCATTATGAGTTCTACTCACATTAATCTAAAACAGTGGGTGACGATGATAGGCTTCTTTGACGCAGCCTGAATCGAGAAAGTTGGAGTTTAAAAAATAGGTGGCCTCTTGGGGTCAAGTTGTCCCTATTTTGCTTTATATGTTGCCTTAAACATTTTTTACACAAGAGGTTATTTTAAGTAGTTGTTTATTGACGAACGAACCAAATACTAATTATGGAAGTCCAAACAATCTGAAAGAAACTGTTAAAGAGAAAAATTTTCTTATAGTCTGTAGTTTGTTGTTCATAGTTTTTAGAAAAGAATCTGTGGGTTTGTGAGTCGGGAAATGTTTTTTTATGAATCGAGGCTCGTGCATCAAGATGGGAGACAAACCCCCTAACGCCCTTTGGGATTAGATTGAGGGCTTTGCCCTCATTTGTGAGAAGTTAGGGAATGAACCGGTTGGGTATGTGGTGACCTGGACTGTGTACGGTGCGTTGAGTGACCCCCAGCACGTGGGCTGGGGGCTAAATACTAACGCCTTAACGACAGGCGTTACATGGGATTTTTAATATGGGTAAAACCTTTGGGTATATGGTGACGTGGGCGACATACGGGACGTGGCTTCAGGGGGATAAAAAAGGGTCGGTGAGGAAAGGAAAAGTTTTGAGGGAGAGCAAGGGATTACAACAGGCGAACGACAGTAGGCGAACAAAGGACATTGTCAGGCTTAAGAAAGCCGAATGTAAGGTAGTTAGAGAAGCGATACTGAAAGAGGCAGAGAGAATCGGAGAGGAGATACATGCGCTATCGATATGGAGTAATCATGTGCATGTGGTTATTGGATGCGGCGGCAGGCCGGTAGAAAAAGTTGTGAGTTGTTTTAAGATTACGGCATACCATGCCCTGCGAGAGTGCGGATTCAAGGGACGGTTATGGACACGCGGATATGATAAGCGGTATTGCTTCGATGAGAAATCCCTTTGTGCAAGGGTAGCTTATGTAGAGAGGCATAATTTAACATAAGAACTGAGTCAGAAATAATTTTGGAGGGGAATAAAAGATAAGGCAGCCCCTCGTTTTCACTCAGGGCGGGCAATACCCAGGACCTAAGGCCCATGGGCGCAGTACATAGGGCACAAGGGGGCAGAGAAGCAGAGCATTAGAACAGGAGAATTTTACGCAGGCAAGAATATGGGGGAGTTAATGAGGGCGGGAGGAGTTTATTTTGAGAAAAGAACTGTGGTTTTGGTTGGAAATCGCTTATGATATTTGGGAAAAGTTTTTATGAGAATATTGACAAGAGCGCCGGCTATTTCAGCATCGTCCATAGTGATAATCGATGACACGAAATCAAAGGCGGCAGGCTGATATTGTCAGGACAGAGACGGTCTTATAAGGAGAACAATGGGATGAAGAAAATGACTTTTTTGGCGGTTTTGATATTTGCGGTTATTTCGGCATCGTGCAGCCCGAAGGCTGTGGACAAAGATTTTAGCGGCGGGCCTTTGAGCCGAGAGCTTTTAGCAAAAGTGGCGAGGTCGGCAGGTTTTAAGGTTGTTAAAGTCGAGGCCGATATCCCCCGCAGCATCCGGCCGCGATTACCGTGGAAGACCTTCGGGTATGACGACAGTCTTATTGCCCCCTTACGGGAGCGTTACAAGCTCAATGACCTGGTGAAAGGGGCTGAGAATGAGTGGGAGGGGCAGTTGGCCCTGAAACACTGGGTCAACAGCCGTATCATCAACGGCAGCCCGACTGTGGAGGCGATTCACGCGGTTGACATCCTGAAATATGCGGCTGAGGGGAAGGAATTCTGGTGCACGTTCTATGCGATTACATACATCGAGTGCGCTCAGGCTCTTGGTTGGCAGGCGCGGAAGGTATGCCTCGATATCGACCACGGGCTGGAGGGCGGGCCCGGCAGCCAGCATCATGGAGCGGCGGAAGTGTGGTCAAATTATTATCGCAAATGGGTTTTCATCGACCCTCAAAGCGACCTTCATTTTGAAAAGGAGGGGGTGCCGCTTTCAGCCTGGGAGATCCGCAGCGAGTGGCTTAGAAACGAAGGGGGGGATGTGGACCACGTAGTAGGTATGCCTTTTGAGAGGGAACTGAAAAATCCGGCAATTGTCTGGTGGAAGCTGCCGGAGATGGATGAGACGGGACTATTTTTCTGGCTGACTTATTATGACAATTACGCTACGTGGGATGAAGATAGTCCCTCTAAATGGCTTTTTCCGCAGGACAGCTCCCATTCGGGGAAGAAATGGTATCAAGGGGGCGAGAAGAGGCATCTTCACGCCGGTTATGAGAAGAAGCTTTTCCATGCTACGGAACGGATAGATGATGTTTACTGGACGGTGGGTGTTGTGGAGGCACGTGTTGCGGGAGTAAGCCGGGGGGAAATAATTCTGAGTCTTGACAGTTATTGTCCGGAGTTCAGCTCGTACGAGGTAAAGACAGGCGGGGACGGCTGGCGGAAGGTGTCAGATGCCTGTCGTCTTGTCTGGCCGTTGAAGAAGGGGACGAACAGCCTTGCGATGCGCACCTTGAACAAGGGCGGTGTGAGGGGTCCGGAGACGCGCTTACAGCTTATTGTCGAATAAAATAAACAGAAGAAATTGTTATTGTTGAATGTGATATAAAGGTAAGTTATGAAAAAATGTCCCTTTTGCGCAGAGGAGATTCAAGAAGAAGCAGTAAAGTGCCGCTTTTGCGGAGAGTTTCTTGATGACTCTTATAAACCAAAGCCAAAGACGAAATGGTATTATTCCACCTCGGCAATTGTAATCGGTTTGCTTGTTTTAGGCCCGTTTGCCTTACCTTTGGTATGGAGAAATCCAAAATATGAAGTGATTACCAAGGTTATTATCACAATTGTTGTTATTGCGGTAACTATCTGGCTTTGCTATCTTATGGGACAGATGTATCAACGTTTAATAGAGAGGGTAAACGCCCTTGGCTTGCATTAGTTTAAGTGTAGTTCAGGCAATATGCCGTCGAAAGGAGAAATCGACAAAACAATCGAATCCACGGCGGCCGGGCAATAAAATGAAAACCACACGGTGATTCTGAGAAGAAAAACACTGAAAGTTATGGAGAGGCAGGAATGCGTATATTGCTAAGGGTTCTACCAATTGCTTTTTTCACTTGGCTCATCTGTTATTTCTTTTATACCCTTGGCAGGAAGCGGGGATTTGACGAGCGAAAACGAAAAGGGGAATCATCACCTGGGAAAAGAAAACGGGTCGATTCCACAGTTGTTGAAAATGACAATAAGTGAACTTCTACGAGACCAATTATTGAGATGTGTTATTTTTCGGCTGGTCGTATGTAAAGGCTACAATTTCCAACCTTGTCTGTATTTTCTGTGAATCAGGTCGTTTGCCTGCTGGGAATTGGTGAAATTCATTTTCCGGGTATCCCATTTTAACTGCTTATCGACCCTCAATGCTATTGAGCCGAGGCAGACAGTTTCGGCAAAGGGGTAGACGTTTTCAAAGCAGGCACCTGAAGGCTGGCCGCCTTTGCAGGCTCGGAGCCACTGGGCGAGTTCGTCAATCGGGCGCGGCAGTTGTTTGGTGGGTTTTGTGAAGGCCTTCATCCTACTTTCGGGGATAATGCGTGGATTATCGCCGCTAAAGCCAGCAAGAATTTTGCCCTTATCACCGACAAACAGGAGTCCTTCACGGGGCATATCTTTGCCGTCTATTTCCAGTTCCGGTGGTTTCGGAGGTCGCAGGCCGCCATCGTACCAGTATAAAGATACGGGGGGCATATCCTGACGTGCTGGGAATTTAAAGTGTATTGTTGAGGCCCGTGGGAATGAGACTTTGTTTTCCTGCATCTTCCATAGATTATCGATGATGGTCCAATACTGGCTTCGGGTGGCCTCTACAGAGATGGGGGAGGTGAGTTTTAATATTTTGAAAATCTGGTAGAAGCTGTAATTTCCCATATCGCCGAGTGAGCCGGCGCCGAAATCATACCAGCCGCGAAAGACGGCGTGTGTGTAAGCCTTGTTGTATGGTCGATGGGGGACTGGGCCGAGCCATAAATCCCAGTCAAGGCCGTCGGGTACAGGCTGTTTTTCGGCTGGGAGTTCGGTCATTCCCTGCGGCCAGAACGGTCTTGAAGACCAATTATGAACCTCGGTTACGCTGCCGATTGCGCCATTCCAAATCCATTCACACAGCATAGGGGTAGTTTGATTATCAGCGGCACAAAACATGTGGGTGGCGAGGGCGGTGGAGCGGGCGGTATCGGCGGCGAGCCTTGCCTCATACAGGCAATTTGAGAGGGGCTTGTGCTGAATAACGTGTTTGCCCTTTTTCATGGCGGCAATGGCTATTGTGGCGTGAAGATGGTCAGGGGTCATGATATAAACGGCGTCCAGGTCGTTTTCGTTTTCGAGCAGGTCACGAAAGTCACTGTATGTGGAGCAGGCGTTGTATTTGGCGGAGTTGTTATTCATTGCATAGTAGGAGTCGATAATTTCGCGGACGGGCTGCCTGCCGCATCGACAGCCTTCGATGCCGCTGCCCCAAACGGGATTTTTTAAGAAGGCACGCACTTTATCTCTGATTTCGTTTTTTGACCATGGGATGTAGTCTGTGCTATCTTTGTTGGGGTCACATACGGAAATGATTTTGATTTCGGGATTAGGGAGGGCTTTTATCAACTGGCGTATGCCCTGAGTGCCGGCACCAATGTAGCCGATGTTTATTTTCTCACTTGGAGGGACGTGTTTTGAACCGCCAATGACGTGCCGCGGAACGATGGTAAAAGCGGCGATGGCTCCTGATGCTTTAGCGAGGAACCTGCGGCGGTTTATCGTGTGATTTTTTTTGGAGGTTTTGTCGGCTGTGGAGGGGTCAGTTTGTGTATGGCTGGTATCTTTATCCATTGTCAATTCTCCTTTAGCAAGAGCAATCCCGGAGAGCGGGCTTTGGCGGCATTATTTTGATTTTAGACGAGAACAAGTTACCCTAATTTTCGGATGTTTGCAAGAATTGATTTTTTGAGAGAGGCGAATCTGTAAGCTATGTAAGGAGTCTGCAGCAAAGGGTATATGAAGATTTACATTTAGTTTACGGAGTAGGCGAAATTTATATTATGGGAGGGTCAGCTCGATGTCGTCAAAAAATACCAGCCCGCCGCCGGAGACACCAGGGTCAGGAGAGACAGGCTCGCCAACGCCAAGCTCAATTGTCTTAACAGCATCCGTATCAAAATCGGGATTATCGTCAACAAAGAGCTGCAGGTCGATAATCCATTGCTGCCACATTTCAAGCTGCAGGTCGTCGGTATCCCAGGCGTCGCTGTACCTGATGATAGCTGTGTCATTGTTACTATCGGTCAACGTGACATACATTTCGTCGATATTGGTACTTCCTCTGTACCAAAGGGACAAACTTTCAGCGGCACCGTCGAGGGTGAAGTCCTGTGGTGTGGAAGTTCGACTTACGCCGCAATAGTAGGGGGGGAAGCTGTTATCATACCAAATCCTGAGCGATTTTGCCCCTGAGTGCATGTAATCGATTGAAAGATAATAGTATATGTCCGTAGCACCGTTGGGATCCCAAGTGTCCCAGAGGGGGTTATCACCAGTATCTTTGCCGGTATAGAATTCGAAACCCTCCCATAGAAAAGAGCCGGGCGCCTGGCTATATTGTGGCCAGTTGAAGTG
>CAZTKW010000198.1:0-6471 GCA_964614315.1 uncultured Pirellulales bacterium | reverse complement strand
TAGAAAAGTACCTGATAAAGCCTCTTAAAGAACACAACGGCGTTCTTATAATGAATGTGACGCCGGGATTTGTTAATGACCGACTGCGTCGCGTCGAGCCGACTTTTCAGAGGAAATTCACCGATGAACTTGGAGCGCACCACGATTATCCATCTTTGAAGCGCGGATTGATAAAAGGTATTGAGGCTGGCGTGATAGAAGTCCAAAGTCACGGCCTGACTCACATGCAGCCGGATTTGTGGTCGGAGCCTGGGCCGTGGTACGGCTCTGCTGTTGATGAAGAAAGGGCTGAGGTCGGCTGGTACCAGGAATTTGGAGATTCCCGAAGAGGCAAAGAGATTGGCGCCGCCGAGGGCTTATGGCGGTTGAAAACAAGTATAAACTGGATGAAATATCATTTTGGCATAACACCTTTATCAATCACACCGGGCGGAGGCGAGATTTCAGCTTCCTATCCAAACAATACCTATCGGCTTGCGGCTCTTGCGGGGTACGGCTGGGGCGGAAACAGGGGCGGTTACCTTGGGCCGGATTTGGCCTTTAGCGGCTGGGATTTTTTCGGTACTATGGAATGTCCGATTAATGGGCGAGCACAGCCTGACGGGCACGATAAGGGAATAGCCGAGTACCCTGAAAAATTTCTGGAGACTTTTGAAAAATATCCGAATGTGGAGTGGATGGGAACTAATGAATATACGGGTTACATTCATGCCGAGATTTCGAGGACTCCGGAAAAGGTTTTTGAGCTTCAGGTAAGCTATGACCCGCATTACTGCCGGTATTTTGAGAAAAACGAATCTGAGTGGAATCTTCTGCTTTCCGATTGGCTGGCAAAAGAGATAGGCAAAGCGACTATTAGTGTTGACGGCAAAACCGTGATAGAGGATACCGACCTGTCGAAGCAGTTAAAGGTTGATATACCAGCCGGTCTGGGTACTCACAATATTCAAATCAAGCGGAAATAATCATAGCAGGAAATAGAAAAGATTCAGTTGCAGGTTTTTTAATGAAAGACGATTTAGCCAACATTGAAATAAAACCTTACAGAGTGACATTGGTAATCGGCGACCAATGGGACGACCCGGCCGGTTTTCTTGTCAATGTCCCCAGTACACTGCCGGAGGACCAATACAGCGATTCTTTTGTGAGCAGCGATTTTACATCCCTGATAATAATGTTCAAAAGCTGGGGCATTCCATTTGACATTATTCGGCTTGACCAGGAATTTATGGACATTAATCGCTTCATCGGTCCGGACGGAAAGCCCACCGTCGGATGTATAATCTGGGACGCCGACCAAAGAAGTGAACTTCAGCCGCAACGTCACGAGGTGCTGCGCGAGGCGGTAAACGATTACGGCATCAGCCTTATTGTTTTGGCCGACAGAATCGGGGAATCTGTCATTCAGGAACTCCTCGGAATAAAATATATCGATGATTTACTGAGTAGTGACGGCCTTGAACATTCGGGTGTTCATTTTATTACAAAAGGTTTGAAAAGCACATTTGATTACACGAATGAACCTGCAACTGTCGTCAAAAGCGTGGAGGTTGAATTAACCGGAGCCGAATCCATAGTCAAACAGGGTAAGTATCCGCAGGTGACTGTTCGCCAGCTCGAGTCAGGAGCTAATGCGGTCTGGATAGGCGGTGATATTGAGCGGATGTTTTCCTGCCAGGAAATACGCACTCTTTTCCGCAGGGCGATAACGTGGTGTATCGGGTACAGTTTTTTCAAGACGTGGGAGAATAAAGGCTGGATGATGCTGGATGACCCCGGCGGGGCACAAAACCCGTGGCTGGACCACTGGCATTACCCAACGCTAACCGAGGAGCAGATAGATGAGCACCTGATAGAACCTTTGAAGGAACATAACGCTATTCTTGTTATCAATGTAATACCGGGTTTTGTGAACGACGAACTGAGGCGTGTCGAGCCGTCGTTTAAGAGGAAGTTTACCGATGAGTTTGGGACGTTTCAGGATTATCCTTCGACGCTCCGGGGTCTGATAAAGGGTATGGAAGCCGGTGTTTTTGAGATATCTTCTCACGGGCTGACGCATATGCAGCCTGATTTGTGGTCGGAGCCCGGCCCGTGGTATAGGGCGGCGCTGGATAAGGAAAGAGCGGAAGTTGGATGGTACAGGGAATTCGGCGATGTGCGAAGAGGCAAAGAGATACCTGCTGCCGAGGCCCTTTGGCGGATGAAGACCGGTATAAAATGGCTCAAATACCTTTTCGACGTAACGCCTTTATCATTCTCGCAGGGCGGAGAGGGGCCTTCGATATCCATTTCATATCCGAACCATACATATCGCTTGACGGCTTTGGCCGGTTTCGGGTGGTATACCTGGTCGGGAGGTTACCTGGGAAATGACCTGGCGGTTAGAGGCTGGGATTTCAGGGGTACGATGGACTGTCCGCTGTTTGCAGCGGCACCGCCGGACGCACACGATAAGGGGATAGCTGAGCATCCCGAGCAGTTTTTGAGAGTTTTCGAGGAAAATCCCGATGTCGAATGGATGGGACTTAGAGAGTATATAGCCTATATTCATGCTGATGTTTCAGATGGAGGGGACAAGGGCTTTGCTCTGAAGGTTGATTACGACAGTCATTACTGCAGGCATTTTGAGAAAAACAATTCTGAGTGGAATCTTCTGCTTTCCGATTGGCTGGCGAAAGCTCTGGGCAAGGTGACAATCAGTGTAGATGGTGAAACGACTATTGCAGATGCCGACCTGAATGAACAGTTAAGTATAAAAATCCCGGCGGGGTTGGGTACACATAATATTAAAATCAAATAGAGTTTTGATATTTGGCTTCTATATTTGTTTTACCTTGAAGCAGCGAGCAAAAAACAGAAGTTATTGAACAAGGACCGCCCAATATTCCTTTGATGGACACATCAACAGGAGCAAATCTTTAGTCTGGACATTCTCAGGCTGTGACCATTGAGATTTCATAATATTGAGCCAGCGGATTTTCGCCGGTTGTTTCAGTGCGGAGATATCGAGCATTATCTCGCCGCCCTCCGGGAAATAGACGGCGTATTCTTCGCCCGGGTTTGCTATGCAGTATGCTTCGTTGGGGTATCTGGCCGGGGAGTATTCGTCTGGACGTTTGCAGCCGGCGCAGTCGTCTTTATCCAAATCTATCAAATCATTATGAGGCTCGCACTGGAAGATATTCATCTTATCTGTCAGCATACGCATACTGCGAATATTGGCTTGAGCGTTTTCATTAAGTCCCTGTCCCGAATCCGGCCGGTGGAACCTTGCTGAAGCCAGCCCGCCGAAGATATTGCGCCAGAAACGCTCCATTCCATCCCTGTCATTGCCGAATCTTCCTGTATCGGCGCCGTAGATTTTGACGTTGTTAAGCGGACGGACGTTACCGGCTATTCGTTTGCGCTGTTTCTGTGAATTGTCCCAGTGCCTTTGTCCTTTCTGATGATTGTTCTGCGAGATGTCAACAAACGAATAGGTTTCGGGGTGGTCGAAGGTCGCGTCGTGCATCGGGTCGGCCAGGTCCCATTTGTCCCACATCTCGGTCGTGTGGATCTTAACGCCGGCTTCTTTGGCCTTTGCCTTGATGTATTCGGACCAGTATTTTCCCCATTCCGGCGTTACAGAAGTTTCGTTGTCCATACAATAGAGGACGTTGCCGAACTTCAGAGAATAGGAGAGCATCTTATCAATAAATCGCTGCTGATACTTCAGGACGGTTTTCTGGTTTCTTTCGGCTGGCACCGACCAGAAAAAATTGTTCTCACAGCGGATAGGATGCGTGCTGACAACCTCCGGTAATCCGGTTTCCTCGGTGGTATAATTGATGTTGTTCTTTGGGTTAAATGGATTTCTCTCCCAGTTGTCCCTGTAATAGTCAAACGTCGCCCAGAGTTCTATCTGCAGGATAATATCGTGCTGCCGGGTCAGCTTTAGGAAGTTCTCAAATCTTCGCCAGTATTCGCCGTTCCATTTTTCAAGGTCATATTTTTCATTGACTTTCCTGAACGGCCATACATCGCCCTTGTCGCGGCTTGACATTGTATTACGGACATAATTTCCGCCGACGGACTTTAGCAGGTCGAGTTGGGCCTCTAAATCGGGGATTTGAAAGAGGTTGTCCTGTACAGAGCCGCCGAGAAGGAGCACGGGTTTCCCGCCGTATTGCCAGTATGCCGGATTCAGCGTATTGATATCTATCCTCTTTTCCACGCCGCAGCCGCAAAGGCACAACAGCGTCAAGAGTGCAGGAATTGTTAACATCCATTGAGATTTTGATTTTGAGATTTTCATCGGGACATTTCCTGAAAAAAATTGGTTCTGTCTTACTTTTCGTAGGCTTTTTTGGGGTCGTAGACTTTTTCTGCGATAAATTCCAGTTCTTTATCGCTGCCCTTTTTCAATGCCCTGTAAAAACAGGATTGGTAGCCGGTGTGGCACTGGCCCGCCTCGACGTTTACTTTTAGAATGAGGCAGTCCTGGTCGCAGTCGACGAGTATTTGCTGCACTTTTTGTACGTGGCCGCTCTGTTCGCCTTTTTTCCACAGTTTCTGGCGTGACCTGCTGTAGTAAGTTGCGCAGCCGGTCTGAATTGTCAGGTCAAGGGCCTCACGGTTCATAAAAGCGGTCATTAAGATTTGGCCGGTTTTTGCATCCTGGGCAATGGCTGTAATTAAGCCGTTATCATCAAATTTTGGAGAAAACTCAGTGCCTTCTTCGATAATATTGTTAGCTGCCAAGATTTGGGTCTCCTAAATTGTTAAGTTAACATCTTGTCAATAGATGTTTTACACGTTATTATCTGCAAAAACAAGTTTTTTTAAGGCAGTCTGTTTTAATGGCGGAAGCGAAGGTTAAGAGAAAAAAATTCATATTCCTGTCAGCGCGTATAGCGGTGGTTGCGATCGGGATTATCTGGGCGGTCATCTGGCTCAGCGGTGAGCAGAGATGGCAGAATTTAGTGCAGCTTTTTAGCAGGATAAATGTGTGGGTTTTTGGCGGGGCGCTTGGCATTTTCGTTGCCGGACAGGTAATAGTGGGTTTTCGATGGTGGCTTCTGCTCAGGACTCAATCGGTGTTTATAAACCTTTTTGCAGCGATGAGGTTACATTTTCTGGGGCTTTTTTACAATAATGTTATGCCAAGCTCCGTAGGAGGTGATTTGATTCGTGCATGGTATGTTACTCATCACACCGAGAAAAAGTTTGAGGCGGCTTTGAGCGTCTTTGTTGACAGGATAATTGGCTTGTTGAGTACATTGGTAATCGCCATGTTTTTCTATTTACTATTTCTTCGGGGCAGGGGTGCGGTTATAACTTCCAGCGAAGAGGGGGGCGGTTTTTTTGAGCGTCTAAATGACTATAGGTACATTATTTTTTGGGTCTTTGCGGTAATAGCCTTATTATTTGGGGCGCTGTTATCACTCAAAGCCGGTCGGGTTATATTGGTAAAGGCCTGTTCGAGTATTATTATACATGGCAAGAAAATGTTTAGGAAACTAAAGGACGCGGCTTTTCTTTACTGCAGCAGACCATTGATAATCCTTACGGCATTTGGCCTGACGATTTTCCTGCAAATCGCAACAATCACTGGTTTTTGGCTTATCGGGCGCAATATGGGCATTGAAGCGTCTATAAAATATTACTATGTTTTCTTTACACTGACCTGGGTTTTAGGTGCGATACCGGTAAGTATCGGCGGTGCGGTGGTAGTTGAGGGCCTGCTTGTTTCTCTGTTTACACAGTTTGCAGGTGTTGGAGCGGAGCAGGCGCTGGCGCTGGCCCTGTGCCAGCGGTTTATCTGGCTGATCGGTTCTTTGCCGGGAGTGGTGATACATTTGATGGGTGCACATCTGCCGAAAGACTTTTTTATTGACCATGACAATGGAGTAGATTAACCTGTTAGGCGTTCGGGCCCGAATGTAAAGTCCGACAAAAATTATTAAAATGATACCAGCAAAGGGCGGTTGTTGATAATAATGCAAAGTACGAGTCGTTTCAAAAGCTATTTTCTTCGTGGCCTGGCGGTGTTGCTGCCGACAATTCTGACCATCTGGATATTTTTCTGGGGGTACACTTTCATCCAGAACAACATCAGTGTCCATATAATAAAAGGTTTGGTTTGGTTGATAGAAAAGGCCGGGGGCAGTGAGGAAGCGCTGGCCAAACCCTCTATAAAAGTTGCTTTATCCATAGCGGGTTTTCTTGTGGCGCTGTTTGCTGTTTGTATGGTGGGTGTGCTGTTAGCCAGCGTTGTGGGCAAAACCCTTTGGCGTGTGGTCGAGAAGTTCATAATGAACACGCCTTTTCTTAGGCAGGTCTATCCATATGTGAAGCAAATTACCGATTTTGTTCTCAATCAGGAACAAAAAAAGAAGATGTTCTCGAGGGTAGTTGCGGTTGAGTACCCTCGAAAGGGTGTGTGGTCGATGGGTATGGTCACCGGCTCAGGGCTTAAAAAAGTGGCGG
>CAZTKW010000197.1:0-6548 GCA_964614315.1 uncultured Pirellulales bacterium | reverse complement strand
ACAGAGTGCATATCGGCCTGGACTTCTTCGACGCAAGTATAAACAGGATTGCCGCATGGGTCATTGGAACAAGGTGCTTGCTCAAGGGGCTCTTGATAGCATTGTTGGAACCAACCGACACACTCAAAGAGGCGGAAATCTCCGGCGACCTTACGACAAGACTTGCGCTTATGGAAGAACTAAAGACGATGCCATTCGGTGATGTGTGGGACTATTATTGTATGAAATCCGACGTTCCGATTGGAACGAAATGGATAGATGAAATTAAAAGTTATGAAAAAAATATTCTGGCAAAAAGGAGTTGAAATTAAACGAGATATAAAGCCATATCATACAAAAAGTTCTGTGATGGCCATGTTTCTTTGCATTAGTATGTTCAATCCGATGATTACTTACAACAAGCATAGGCTCTAACTTTCAGATGCTGCGGAGGAGTGAATCTGCAATGCAAAACGAGGGATAGAAGGTTGTTAGGAGTCAACGAGTCGGTTTTCTGACAAGTAGGATGTTTTTTACAGCGAACAGGGGAATAATAAAGACAAGAAGCTTAAAAAAGTCAGAAAAAGCTGTTTTTTAATTGCAGAGGGCTTATTTGTATTAAAATTCGCTTGACAACGTGGAGGCATTTAGCTATTTAGGAGTTTTTTTCAAACTATGTTTAGCAATAGACTTGACCGCAAAGTACGTTATATTGAGCAATTTGCAGCGGCCTGGCGGTAAAAGCTGAGAAAAACAGGAGTAGTTGATAATGTTACCAGTAAAAAAGACCAGTAAGACCAGAACCCGAACCCGCAGAAGCCATCACCGTCTGAAGGCAGTGAATTATTCAGTTTGTGAGAAATGCGACCAGGCAAAGCTGCCGCACGCAGCGTGTGGCAACTGCGGCTATGTCAATCCTAAAATAACACTGAAACTCGGTAAAGAATCTTCATAGGGCATTTACAAAATGCGAATCGCAATCGACGCAATGGGAGGCGATAACGCACCAGATGAAATCGTCTCCGGGGCACTGGAGTCCATCGAACTTTTGAGTGAAGACGATGAGCTTATCCTTGTCGGCCCGAAGGAAGTTATAGAACCACTGCTGCCGTCGCTGAAGTCCCGTGAGGGCGCTCTTAGCTTAGTCGAAGCCCAGGATGTTATAGGTATGGATGAGGCGCCGGTAGAAAGCCTTCGGAAGAAGCCTAAAAGCTCGATTTCGGTTATGACGAAGATGGCAAAACTGGGTCGTGCCGATGCGGTGATTTCAGCAGGCAATACGGGGGCTTGTGTTGCGGCGTGCCAGATGCGGATGCGAAATCTTGAGGGAGTTGTTCGGCCGGGAATCGCAGTTGTTTTTCCGACATTCGAGGGGCCGGTAACGATATGCGACGTCGGGGCTAATATCGCCTGTAAGCCGATAAATCTTTATCAATATGCCGTGATGTCGAGTCTGTTTTCACAATATCTTTTAGGGATTTCCGAGCCTCGTGTGGGGCTGATGAGTATCGGGTCTGAAGATGCAAAGGGAAATGAGGTTGTTAAAAAGACACGTGAACTGATGAAAAGCGACCCCAAGCTGAATTTTATCGGTAATATCGAGGGCAGGGACATCTTCGAAGGCACTTGTGACGTTGCGGTTTGTGAAGGATTCGTTGGTAATGTAATCCTGAAACTTACTGAAGGGCTTATTTCCGGACTCTTTAAGGCGATAAAGCACGAGCTGCTTCAGGAGAAACTTCGGCTTGCAATGAAGTTCAAACCTGTGATGAAACGAATTTACACAAAGTATGACTATAATGAATACGGCGGCGCTCCTCTTCTTGGTGTTAACGGGACGGCGCTGATATGTCACGGTTCAAGTCGCAGCAGAACAATAAGAAACGCCATAATGGCTTCTAAAAAATACTATACGGAAAGAATCAACGATAAGATAGTTGCGTATTTAGCAGAAACATGTGTAAGGACGAGCGATGAACAAGGAAGTTAAGGACGCCCAGCCGATGTATCGGGCTGTTATAGCGGGGTACGGTTCTTTTGTACCGGCGAAATTATTAACAAATGAAGACCTGTCCAAAATGGTCGACACTTCCGACGAATGGATAACCAGCCGTACCGGTATTAAGGTCCGACATATTACGACTGACACAGAAACAACAGCATTTTTAGCAACGGAGGCGGCCAAGAGGGCTTTGGCGGAGGCTCAAATTGATGGCGGCAAAGTTGATCTTATTATCGTGGCAACTATTACGCCGGAAATGGTTTTTCCGTCGACGGCAAGCTTTGTTCAGCGGGCCATCAAGGCCAAAAAGGCGTGGGTTTTTGATTTGTCGGCGGCGTGCAGCGGATTTGTTTACGGCATATCGGTCGCACAACAGTTTTTGGAGAGCGGACGGTGTAACAATGCCCTTATAATAGGGGCTGAAACACTGACAAAAATAACCGACTGGAGCGACCGTACAAGCTGTATTCTTTTCGGCGACGGTGCAGGGGCGGTATTGCTCGAACGCAGCGCCGACGGCCGCAAAGGGGTACTTTACAGCACCATGCACTCTGACGGCAGCCGTTGGGAGGCACTGAACTGCCAGGCTTACGGTTCTCTTTACCCTGCTGACAAAAAGCTGGATGACCCGAAAAAAATCTATATGCAAATCAAAGGCAGAGAAGTTTATCAGCAGGCTGTTCGTCGAATAATCGAATCAATTACCGAGTGTATCGAACACTGCAAACTGAAGATTGACGACATTGGAATGATTATATCACATCAGATGAATGCAAGGATAATCGAGTCTGTGGCGAAACGGCTGAAACTTCCCAGTGAAAAGGTCTTTATTCATATAGCGGAATACGGCAATACTTCTGCGGCCTCGGTGCCTATGGCTTTTGATAACTGCGTTCGGCAGGGAAAAATCAAGCGAGGTGATATCGTTGTTTTCGTAGCTTTCGGAGCAGGTTTGACTTGGGGTGCAAATGTGATAGAATTTTGACAAGCGTCGTATATGTAAGGATGCATGTAATGAAAACGGCTTTTTTGTTTCCGGGTCAGGGCGCCCAGGCAGTTGGGATGGGGGCGGATATAGCCGAAGCGTATCCGGGGGCGGCAGAGATTTTCGAAAAGGCAAACGATGTTGTCGGATATGACCTTCGTGATATCTGCTTCAACGGGCCTGCGGAAAAACTAAATACCACAAAAATCTCCCAGCCTGCGATTTTTGCATCTTCGGCGGCCATACTTGAGGTTCTCAGAACAGAGCCGGCTACGAGCGGTATAAAAGCAGATGTAACGGCTGGTCTTAGTTTGGGTGAATATACAGCACTTTATGCGGCGGGTGTTATCAGTTTTGATGACGGTATCGGTCTTGTGCAGCGGCGCGGAGAGGCGATGCAGGCCGCTGCCGATGCGACCGAAGGCGGTATGGTTGGCGTTATAGGCCTTGAAGGAGGACAGGTCGAACAACTTTGCGAGGAGGCTGGTGAAGGTGAGCTTTTGAGAGCGGTCAATTTTAACTGCCCGGGTCAGATTGTGGTAAGCGGCGGTAAATCGGCCTGCGCTCGAGCGGAAAAGCTGGCGGGAAAATACGGGGCTATGAAGGCTGTGCGGCTTGAAGTTGCGGGGGCTTTTCATACTGAAATGATGAATAGTGCGGCAGAGGCCCTTGGGGAGGCATTGGCCAATTGCAGGATTTCAGAGCCTGCGGATATTCAGATTATCTCAAATATCAACGCTGATTATTATGAGGAGAGTGAAAAAATCGCAGAGGGGCTGATAAAACAGTTGACCAGTCCCCTTCTTTGGCAAAAATGTATGGAAAGACTTTTGGCTGACGAGGTCGAGAGGTTTTATGAGATAGGGCCTGGGAGGGTTTTGACGGGACTTATGCGGAGAATCAATAGAAAAACAAAAGTGGTAAATATAAGCAGTCTTGAAAGTATAAAAGCCTTGTCATGACCATAAAAATAAAACGGCTTTAGAACCGTAACTAAGGATTGATTTAATATGGAGGTTGAAAGATGTCGGAAAAACGGTTGGCGGTAGTAACAGGGGCGGCGAGAGGAATAGGCAGGGCAATAGTATTAGAACTGCTTAAACAGGGTCGCATAGTTGCGGGCCTGGATATAAACGCCGAGCAGCTAGATGAAATGGAAACAAAAGTCAAAGAGGCGGGTTTTAGCTGTGAAAAGCGGTGTGTGGATATTACAGATACAGCTAAATTTACCGAAATACTGGAGTCTCTGGCTTCGGAGTACAACGGAATAGGCATTCTGGTCAATAATGCAGGCATTACGCGTGACAATTTGCTTATCCGAATGAGTGATGAAGAATTCGATAAGGTTATTGAGGTTAATCTTCGCGCTGCCTTTGTTGCAACGCGTGTGGCGGGAAAATCGATGATGAGGAACAAATTCGGCAGAATAATCAGTCTGAGCTCGGTTTCCGGGGTGATGGGCAACGCCGGTCAGGGTAATTATGCTGCCAGCAAGGCCGGTCTGATAGGTCTGACCAAGACAGTGGCCCGTGAACTGGCAAGAAAGAACGTTACGGCCAATTGTGTCGCACCGGGCTTTATTATTACGGAAATGACGGATAAACTGCCTGAACCGGTTAAAGAAGGGGCCAAACAATTAATACCACTGCGGCGATTCGGTACTGTTGAGGACGTGGCCGAAGCGGTTGCTTTTCTGGCAAGCGATGAGGCGGGTTATATTACCGGACAGGTGCTCTGCGTCGATGGGGGAATGGCGATGTGAGCGGACATAAAAAAAATAAAAAAAATATTTGTGGGTGGGCGACTTTATATGTAATATACCGGCCAAGCAGTAATTATGAAATAATAATCAAAAGTTATCAAATAAATTTTTGTTTGATTAAAGGAGAAATATAAGTGAGTGCTGACGAAGCTGATATCAAGGCGATTGAAGAGAAGGTAATCGAGATAATATGTGAGCAAATGGGGACAGAGAAGTCTGAGATTACACGTGAGACCTCATTTATTAACGATTTAAACGCCGACTCGCTCGACACGGTCGAACTGGTGATGGAATTCGAAGATGAGTTCGACACGAGTATTCCGGATGAAGAGGCTGAAAAGATTCAGACAGTCGGCGCGGCAATTGATTACATTGCCAAAGTCATGCAATCCAAAAACCAAGAATAGCAAACAGTTTAGTAGTTTATAATAGAAATGAATAAGCGTCGAGTTGCTATTACTGGTCTGGGTTGTATTACGGCCTTATCTGAGAGCGCGGACGGTTTGTTTTCTGCACTTTGCGAGGGCCAAAGCGGCATTTCCCTGATAGAATCCTTCGACTTGAGTGAATACCCCGTAAAGTTCGGCGGTGAGATAAAGAATTTTGATGTAACCCGATACATTGACCAGCGAGAAAGCAAACGAATGGACCGCTTTACCCAGTTCGCGGTTGCGGCGGCGAACCAGGCGGTCAAAGACAGCGGACTTGATTTTTCCAGAGAAGACCCATACAGGGTAGGCTCTATTGTAGGTACGGGCATAGGCGGTATCAAGGAAATTGAAGAGCAGCACATCCGTCTTTTGGATAAAGGGCCGAGAAAAGTTTCGCCTTTTTGTGTACCACGACTTATGGGTAATGCAGCCAGCGGTAATATTGCAATCGCTTACGGTCTTCGCGGTCCCAATATCGGGGTAATGAGCGCCTGTGCTTCGGGCAGCCACGCTATAGGGGAAGCTTTCAGCAATATTGTATTCGGTCGAAGCGATATAATTATAACCGGCGGTGCCGAGGCGGCCCTGACACCTATAAGTCTGGCATCATTTTGCGCCGCAAGGTCTCTTAGCGTCCGCAATACCGATCCTGCAGGTGCATCGAGGCCTTTTGATAAGGACAGAGACGGCTTTGTGCTGAGCGAAGGCGCCGGCATCCTGATTCTGGAAGAATATGAGCATGCTAAAGGGCGCGGGGCGCACATATACGCCGAGCTGCTCGGGTACGGAGCGACCGATGACGGTTACCACATCACCGCCCCGCTGCCAGACGGTGCAGGTGCAGCAAAGGCAATGGAACTGGCAATGGCTGACGGCGGCGTGGAAAAGGAAAGAGTTAACTATATCAACGCTCACGGGACAGGTACCGTGCTAAACGACGCGGCAGAAAGCATCGCTATAAAGAATGCTTTCGGCAGCCACGCATACAAACTTCTTGTAAGTTCAACAAAGAGCTGTCTCGGGCATTCACTCGGGGCAACCGGGGCGATCGAACTTTTAATATGCTGCAAGACCATTTCCGATTCTGTTATCCCCCCTACTATCAATCTTGAGAACCAGGACCCTCTATGCGACCTTAAAATGGATTATGTTGCTCTTGAGGCCCGCCAGTGCAAGGTGGATATTGCTTTGAGCAATTCCCTCGGGTTCGGCGGGCATAATGCATGCCTAGTTGTTGGGAAAGTATAACAGGTGGTTTTCATTTAGGGACGTCCTGGTCCACATAAAACAATGAAAAACAAACCCTCCACAATTATAGTTTGAAATAATAACCAGTTTAACTTATGCTTTTTGAGATGAATCTATTATGGGCGGTCATACTTTTGGCTG
>CAZTKW010000196.1:0-6564 GCA_964614315.1 uncultured Pirellulales bacterium | reverse complement strand
GTCCCATTTTACATCCCTGGATTTGGGGTATTTTCTGATCCCTGTCAATACTCTTAACACCGGCAGTTCCGCACCCTCTACATCTATTATCAATAAATATATGTGATCTATTGCATTTTTTCTGAGCAAATTTTGATGGTCTCGTAAAAAGTCGAAAAAATCCCTCTCTCTCGATGGGAGAGGGTTGGGGTGAGGATGAAAAAGGTAGCATTTCAACTAGTTACCTCCCCCTCCCCTTAATCCCCTCCCACAAGGGGAGGGGAATTGGGACTTTTTACGAGTTTGTCAATTTTCCATTGTAATCATTTTAACGCTGTAACTTTTTTCTAGGGGCTCCCGCGTTATCTTACTTTGACTTCCCAATGCTGAAATATACGTAACCCCATTTTCGTCAGAAACCGCGAAGCTTTCGCATACCACAGTATTTTCCAGACCGTTTAATAGGACATTCTTTGATAGGATCCGATAGGATTTTAGATTTGGCTCAACCGCTAAGACTTTACCACCCAACCGTTCAACAATTTTCCCCAACACCACTGCATATGCGCCATGATGAGCGCCGATATCAACTACTACTGGCTGATCCTTCAACTGCTCGACATAGTTGACAATAGAATGAAACTGCACATAATCGGCATATTTTACAATTTCTGAATGACTACCCCCCTTAGGTAGCTTTAACTTTCTATAACTGGGGAAAACTGTTTCTGGAACGAGAAGAAAACTCTTGCCAAAGACTATCATCCTTCTCCCGCCATTTATGTGCCATAAAAAACGAAGTATTGTCATCCCGGTACGGTATATTAGAGATTTTATCTCAATCCATAAATTCATAACTGTTTTCTCCAGTAACTTAATATTAGAAGCTGTTATATACCGCCAGTATTGATTCGCTGAAACGTTCCATTGAAAAAAGCCGGCTGACACGCTCATGACCCTTTGCTCCCATCGCTTGCGCCTCTTCAGGATTATTAAGCAGGTGAATCAATCTAGCTGCCAGTGCCCGGCCATCATTGACTAGCACCAGATAACCCGTTACACCATCTTCAACTATCTCTCTTAGACCATCAACATTCGATGCAACAACAGGCAACCCTGCGGCCATACCTTCGGCAGCAGTAAGACCGAACCCTTCAAATATAGAAGGTACGGCAAATATGTCCATAATCGAGTAAAGCCTCCATACCTCATCCTGGGCCTTTACGCCTGACCAGATAATATGATCCTGAATGCCCAACCCTTCTGCCAGCATTTTTAAGTCTTCCATATCGGGGCCGTCTCCTACCACCATGAGCAGGGCATCAGGACATTTTCTGATCACCTCCATCATGGCATGGAACAATACCTTTTGTCCTTTCTCCCAACGCAGCCTGCCGACCACACCGATAATTTTTCTTTTGTCTATCTTCAGGGACCGCCTGATTTCATCGCGGTCGACTGTCCTGACAACATTATCCATTCCTGCAATATCCACAGCATTGTAGATCGTGAAATGCCTCCTTCCGGGATTAATCGCTTTGGGATCCAGGAACTCGCTATCTCCAAACCATGATTCTTCAGCAGATCTTGACACACAGAAGAAGGCATTACAGAGCCGCGCCGCCATTCGCAGGAGCAATCTTGCCTTTAAGCCATAAGCTGTAGCAGGTTGATGCACTGTCGCGAGGACAATGGGGACACGGGCAATGCGGGCCGCAACCACCGGAATAAAACCGGGAGCCAGATATTGGACATGAACAATGTCCGGTTTCTTCTCTTTAAAAAGTCGAGTCAATCCTTTTGCCAAATGCCATAAACCGTCAACTCGTTGATACTTCATCAGCAGGACCTCGGCGCCTACTATTTCAAACCGCCGAACCATCTCTTCATCATATTCGTAATAGCAGCAGATCGTAACCCGATATCCGACAGAGACAAGGACATGCGCAAGGTTGAGCGTCTGTATTTCCGAGCCGCCGACCAGCAGAACAGGCAGTGCAACTAGTACATTCCGACAGTATAATGAGGCCTTTTCCTGATTAATTGTACTCATACGCCGAGACACAACCGATATACATCGATGGTCTGTCTGACACACTCCTCCCAGGAAAACTTGGCAGATTGTTTAAGGCTTTTTTCCCGAATCCCATACAGGGAGGTATCACTGTTTTCAAAAAGTTCAAGCGCAGCCTGAATGCTCTGCACATCTTCCGGGTCCACATATACAGCAGCATCACCCCCTACTTCGGGCATTGATGTCGTAGCGGATGTAATGGTCGGTGTACCGCAGCTCATCGCTTCCACCACAGGGAGCCCGAAACCCTCGTACAAGGAAGGGTAGGCAAGAGCTGTTGCTGCCGCATAAAGGTCTGCCAGCTCTTCGTTTGTTTGTCTGCCTATGAAATGGATGCGACCAGCATATTTCTTGTCGTTATACCTGTCACGAATTTCTGCCGGTGGATTCCATACCAGAACAAGGTCATTCAGTGGACCCGACGGTATCATTCGCGCATAAGCCTCAAGCAACCGGGGAGTATTTTTCCTGCTTGTACTGCAAGCCACTGCGAGGAAGAAAGGCTGGCTGCAACCTATTCGGTTAGCCACATTTGAATGCACGATATCCTTATTTTGGGGCAACTTGAAAATTTCCCTATCAATGCCCCAGTATATAACATGTATTTTATTTGGTTCAATGTTATACGTTTTCACTATGTCAGCCTTTGAGTGCTCTGAAGGTGTGATTATTCTATCGCAACGCCGTGCAAACGAGGGCGTCCACTGTGCAAGTCGTATATGGTCTACCATCTGCTCTGGAGCGATCTCAAAAATCAGATCATGTATTGTTGCCACCAACTTCGCATGTGTCTTCCGCCCGACAGGCAGATAGAAATCTGTTGCATGATATAAGTCCCCGCGGCACAAAAGCTCAATCAAACTCAATAGAGCTATAGCCGGCTCAGAGAAACGAGGCATCCTGAGATGCAATGTCTTGACATCAAACAAAAGTGCGCTTTTTAGAGGCTTCCCAAGCATCCTCCGTGCAAAGTACACATACTCAAAAGGCGTTGTGAAGTCTTGAAGTGATTCAATGAAGCGGAATGTCGTTCTACCTATGCCAACCGATGGATTGAGCACTGGTGAAGCATCTATAACAACCTTAGCTTTCATGAGGATTCCATTGAGTTATGCTCGGTAATCAACTGGCGATATAGTTTTTCTAAATCATTCACATTTTCTTCTATTGTGCGAACTGCCCAGATCCGATCGGCCATCTTTTGAACCAGTCTGGGATTCTCAATGAGTCGCGCCAATGTATCGGACATGGCTCCCGAATCATTCGGAGATACCAGAGCCCCATTCTCACCATCCCGGATTTGCACTTCTGTTCCGCCACAACGGGTTGCTATCACAGGGCGACCAACCGCCAATGACTCCGCAATCGTGAGGCCAAACACCTCAAGGGAAATTGCGGGATGAACCATCACATCGCAAGTGGCAATGAGATCAGGAATTTCTGCATGCGGAACCCCACCATGCCATACCGCATTCACGCTACTGAAATCTCTCTGTAACCTTTTGAGATAGCGCTTTTCAGATTTGGTAAAGGCATTGCCAACAATGTGGAGTTCATATGCCTCAGGCGGCAAGGCATTAAATGCCTTCAACATGACATGCACACCCTTTACGTAATTGATCCGCCCGAGGTAGATGAACCTAAGAGGCCGGTCTCCAAAATCAGGTGACAAAGGCTGGCGACCAGGCAGTGGGATTCCATGGGGAACAACCACTACTTTTTGCTCAGGCACACCATTACGGATAAGGGCATCTGCTATAGCAGGCGAAGGGGCAATAACCCGATCTGCGCTTTGACCAATATCCCAAACAGCTTGAAGCTTGTCTCTAATGCTGCAGGAGATGATTCCAAGCGGGGTCACGAATAAAATGAAAGGGGCAGTTCTAAGACGGTTCCCTAGCCACAGCCTTACGTTCAACGGAACCATACTTAAAAGAGGAAACCATAAACGCCAGCCTGGCACAGACCTGATGCAGCATTTAAAACAGGCGCGGTCGCTGGCAGGCACCCTGCAAATTTCATCTTCAGCATTTAGTAACGCACCAGCCGGGCAGACGATGCCACCGTGATGGGCGGTTATAACACAGGGGACCCCAGCCTGTCTGGCTGCAAGAGCTGCGACGTCCTTCCAACCATGGGCGTGGATAATATCCGGAGAAATATTTTTAAAAACCTTTGCGAGTTCGTCGGAAAGTCTAGATTTAAGAACCTTATACCTCTGCTTCTGCCATTCGATTGGTAAAAGTAGCTGAAGTCCCTCAACCCCTTCAAAATTTATCCGCTCCAACTGTGGTGCTGACACGGATTGATAATCAAGGGATAGGTAAACCACCTGGTGTCGGCGCTCCACCAATCCGTCAACTAAATTTTTCACATAGACTTGCCCACCACCGTATTTTTCAGATAACTTGCCGACACCTAAGATAAGTATTTTCATAAGTAATAATATAAATATATAGATATGTTAAAAAACAGCCTTCAGTCGAAGCTAATTTATTTTCTGTTTAGATGATGTTTTAAAGATAGAAAAGATTGATGCAATTTTTCTTTTATTGGCACTACAAATTCATTTTTACTAGAAACCCTTGAAATTATGTATTCCAAAGTTTCATTTCCATCGGCTTCCAAAACACTAAGATCAATCCCAAGCGCTGAGTAATAATCAATATATTTATAATCTAATTTTTTTGGAATATTCTTTCTTATAGCAAACATTACGTTTGGAATACCAAAAGAATCGGCCACGACTAATCCATGCAAAGAAGAAGAAATAATATTTTCACACATCTTTATTTCATTTATTACTATCTCAGGTTTTCCCTGAACATCAATTAGATTTGCATTAGGAGAAAATTTCTGCATCCATCTATCAATAATAGGATCATTTTTATCAACAAAATGAGGTATTATACCTAAAAGCCATTTTTTGGGGACAGCTTCCGGGAAAAAATATGAGACCAAAAGGCCAGGGTCACCAAGAATAATATCTTTATTTTCTAACCCGAGATTTTTTTGAGTTAATCGTCCGCGAACACCAAGAATTTTGGCATAAGGAAATTGTTTTTTTTCATCATCTAATCCGCTACCGAGAATAATACCATCAAAGGCTGTTGGTGTACTACCTAGTATTGTGCCTGCAGAAATAAACTCAGCTTTTTTTGCAAAACAAAAAGATGGATTGTAACTCGAGTAAATTGGTGTAAATCCATATTTCTTTAAAATTAAAGGGGTTAACTGGTCACCAAAATTCGGGTACTTACCCCAAAATGCATATATTGAATTACCTTTAATTTTCCCCTTTATTATAGATGGTAATTTCTGACACAAAAAGTATTTAAGCTCTTTCATATTAACCATTTTTTTGACACATTCTTTACTTCTTGTATAAAGTTTTTTCCAAAGTTCTTTGGCTTTTTTCAAGACGCCTTTTTATTCATTGCGACACACTGAGAGGCGATAATACAAATCGACATATTTAATCCATAATAGTCGCCCAATCGGATTGCCATTTTAATGACCGAGGGATTTCCAGCATATGAAAACGAACCGTTTTTACAAACATATAAGGCTGACAGCATATATGTTATTTCTTCATCAATCTGAGCCTTCAGAAAAAACAAGCTCCGAGTGAGTTTATTGCAGCATATGGATATCACTGACACGTCAAGGCAGATTCTTAATGATCCATAATCCTAAAGCTTTATCGACAAAAAGCCCATTACTCTCTGTGCATACCTCATCTAGCAGTAAAAGTGGGGGAGGGAATTTATAAGGCTCTTTTTCTAGGTTAATTGGCCGCCATCCTCTACCAGAAACTAAGTCAGTGTTCAGATTCTGATGCGTAAATGTCGTAGTCAACAAATATGTAGAACCACTTTTTTTGAAGTTTGACAGCGCTTTCAAATTATTACGATTGGAAAGATGTACAAAACAATCCCGACACAGTATCAACTCTGCACATGGGGGAGACTGTTTGACTATATCAAGTTCGTCGAACTGAATATTTTTCTTGGCATAAAGCGCTCTATTCTGTTTTACGATACTCGTTACAATATCAAACCCGTGATAATGAAAGCCGCTGAGATTAATTTCCCTCATCCAGGTAAAGTCACCGCAAGCGACATCAACAATAGACCATATTCGGTATTCCATCAATAAAAGTGGCAACAATTCCCGGATTCTCTCGGTTTGATCAAGTGAGGAACCGATACCTGACATAGGGTATTTCTCTCCTGAGAATCCCCTTTGATTATAAATTTGGGTAAACTTCTTCTTGTCAGATTTGAGTCTATAGCTGAAGTGCTTCCATTTCGATGTGAGCGTATCAAGCATCATGATACTATCTTTTGGATCAAAAGTTATAATTCATCGTAATTGGACGTGACCCTGTTATTACTAATAATTAATTATAGATTAGGACTTATCTTAAAATTTTATGCCTTTACCAGTATAAATAACTTAACTTTTAAATATTTTCTTAAAGCTATTAAAATATTTAACATGATATAAAT
>CAZTKW010000195.1:0-6570 GCA_964614315.1 uncultured Pirellulales bacterium | reverse complement strand
TGTCTTTTATCGGGAAACTACCAACCACGAACCCCGAACTACCAACTACTTAATTATGCAAAACAAACCCAATTTTCCAAACAGTCCAATGACCATAACCTTTTTTTCAACAAAGCATTACAACAATTTCCGCCTCCCAGCCCGCCGCAAAAACAAACCCAATTCAAAGCCAATCAAAGTCAAATCAAACCCAATTTCACCATCGATTTACTTCCGGAAAACCCTATGCCAAAACCCCCGATTTTGAGTATAATATGAATTTCGCACAGTATGAACCGGTTAAAGCTGTAAAAATGGCAACTCAATTTTCAAAAAGGACACAAACTATGAACTTCAGGCAAATAACTAAAAACCCCCCCTGGCCGCTGTTATCCGCCATTCTTGTTATCTTAACCGTCCTGAGCAACACCTCCCTCGCTCAGCAAAACGATAAACCCGCATCCCTCCAAAAAGGCAAACTCCTCGTCGCCACCTGCCAGCTGCCCATCTCAGGCAGCGTCCCAACCAACGCCGAATGGATTCGCGGCCAAATGCGAAAGGCCCGCGCCCAAAATGCTGCTATCGCCCATTTCCCCGAGTGCGCCCTGTCGGGTTATTCCGGGGTGGCCTACAAAAATATGGATAACTTCGATTGGAAACAGCTTCACGCCGAAACCGAATCAATCATGAAACTCGCCGATGAGTTGGACCTTTGGGTCGTCCTCGGAACCGCCCATCGCCTCACCGGCCAAAACAAACCCCACAATTGTCTCTACGTAATTAATCCGCAGGGCAAAATCGTCACCCGCTACGACAAGCGTTTTTGCACAAGCGGTGACCTCAAACACTACTCACCCGGAGATTACTTCGCAACCTTCGAAGTCAACGGCGTTCGTTGCGGCCTGTTAATCTGCTACGACATCCGCTTCCCCGAAGTTTACCGCCAGTATCACAAGCTCGGCGTTCAGGTAATGTTTCATTCCTTCCATAACGGCGGTATGACCGAAGACAATATCCTCCCTAAGATTATGCCCACCACCGTCCAGGCACGAGCTGCTTCCAATTATATGTTCGTCTCAGCCAACAACTCCTGCGTACAACACAGCTGGCAAAGCTTCTTCGCCACACCTAACGGCCTGGTAGAAAAAAGACTCTCTCTCGACAAGCCCGGCGTCATGGTAAACCTCGCCGATACCAAAAAGAAATATTACGATGCCAGCCGAAGGTATCGACTCGACTGCATCGACGGAAAGTACAATAGCGGCGATGTCGTGGACGACCCCCGCTCAAATGACAGAAAAAACTATTGAGATTGTCCTCAATGTTACTCCTGAAATAATAGCAGTTGCTGTGAAGACAAATATTATGGTAGTTTGTTTACTCTTACTCTTCCCTTTGGCTGTAGTCGTAAAGTTCTTTGCCCTGTTTTATCCGGCAGTCATTCTGCATCCGCCGCAGCGTACCGGTCAGCTTCTCCGCAAGTTCCCTGTCGTTCATTTCCTTTATCTGCTCAGCCGTTACATATTCTCCATACTGCACAATAATCTTTGCACCTATGGAGGGCAGCTTTTTATGCCTGGGCCAGCACTCAAAAGCCCCGTCAATTACCACAGGCACAATCCCTGCTCCCCCACGCCGGCACAAAAGCCCGAACCCGGGCTTAAACGCGGATATTTTTCCGTCCCTCGTGCGGGTGGCCTCCGGAAAAAGACAAACACCATTGCCTTCTTTAAGTTTATTTATAACCGCTTTCATCGCCGACAAATCCGCCTCCCCTCGCCTTACAGGTATCGTATTAACAGAAGCAATCAAACCCCCGAAAAACTTGTTCTTAAAAAGTGTATGACGTGCCAAAAAATACATAGGCCCTTTAAAACTTATCCCGCAAAATACCGGGTCAAGAAAACTTTGATGGTTACTCACCAATAAAAAAGCACCTTTGGCCGGTATATTTTCTTTGTCATAAAAACGCATCTTAAAAAATAGCTTGCAGAAAACTTTGCACATCCAGCGTGCAATCCTGAACCATATCATTCTCGGCTTCTTCTCAGCCATTTTTCTCTGCGCACTCCCAAAGTTTTTCCACAACCTCTTCTATACTCAATTCGGTCGTATCGACAACAATAGCATCACCAGCCGGTTTCAATGGCCCAACCTCTCTGTCCTGGTCGCTTTTGTCACGCTCTTCGATGGCTCTTTGCAGTTCTTCCAGGCCCTTGTCCACACCTTTAGCCTTCAGTTCTGCCTGTCGCCTCGCCGCCCGTTCAGCAGCATCAGCCACCAAAAAAAACTTGACATCAGCGTCGGCAAATGCCACCGTCCCCTGGTCTCTGCCTTCGGTAACGATTTTCTCTTCACTTTCGGCGAACTGTCTTTGCATCAGCACTAATTTTTCCCGCAGCTTCGCCGACGATGCAATATACCGGGCATTGGCGGTAACATCCGTCCGGCGTATCTGCTCAGTAACATCAACTCCGTCGATTGCTGCCGTCATCTTGCCGCCCCGTGAAGAGAATTCGAATTTGCTTTTTTTCAAAACACCGAGTAGCTCATCTTCGTCGCTCATATCAACCCCTGCCTGCATCGCCGCCAGCGTAACCGCCCGATACATCGCTCCGGTATCAAGAAAGCATGCCCCAAATCGCTCTGCTAACAGCCGGGCCGCTGTACTTTTACCGCTGGCCGCAGGTCCGTCGATTGTAATAATCAAATCCGCCATCTCAAAAAATCATACTTCCTTCACAGAGTGCAATCCCGCCGTCTTATCAACCCTGACAACCACGATGCTCGTATCATCAATCTGTCGGGCAAGCCCCACAAACCTTCTTCTGTATCTCAGGATATCTTTCACCATCAGCTCTGCCGGCTCCGAAGCAAACTTTTTTGCCGACTCAAGCATCCGCTCTCTGCCCCAGAAATCGCCGTCGAAGTTAGCTGCGTCAATCAGCCCATCAGTATAAAAAAGCAGACAGTCACCTTCTTTCAATCCAAAGCTTTCAGTCTCATACTCGACCTGTCTTTCGACTCCAAGTACCAGCCCACCTTTATCCAAATCTCTAATCTGCCCTTTTCTTATAAGCACCGGAGGCTCATGACCGCAATTACAATAGCTAACCGTCATCTTCTTGAAATTAACGACCGAATAAAACAGACTGATAAATTCTCCGTCTCTGCACTCGTCACACGCCATTTTATTCAGCTTTTCGACGATATTTTCTATTACTTCAGCACGGCCTTTGCTCTCCGCGTAAGCACGCACCGCACCGCGAAACATACTCATCATTATCGCAGCCGGAATACCTTTGCCTATCACGTCAGCAATCACCACAACTATACTGTCCTCGCTTATCTGAAAAAAATCATACAAATCCCCGCCAACATCAAAACAGGGAGTATAACTGGCAGCTATATCCAGACCTCGTATTACCAGGGCTTTTTCCGGAATCATTCGCCGCTGAATGACTCCTGCCAACCGCATCTGCTCGGCGATACGGGCGCCCTCAATAGCCTCGGCATAAAGTTTGGCGTTTTGTATCGCAACCGCGCACTGTGAAGCAACAGCCCGAGCAAGGCTGATATCTTCTTCTCTGAAGTGTTTCGGCCTGGGGCTGTAGAGCCGCAGAACCCCAATCGACCGACCGCGAAAACCCATCGAAACAGTAAGCTGGCTTACCAGACCCTCTTTGACTGTCGCTTCTTTATATTTCACTCGTCCGTCAACACGCATATCGTCCAGCACAACTGCATCACCCTCAAAGGCCGCCTTAATCACAGTATCGTTTTTCGATACCACTCCCTTATTCCGGTATTCCTCGCTCAGCCCGAATGTACTCCGCATCTCCAAATCTCCAGCCTCTTCATCAAGCAGCCGAATCGAGCAGGCCTTCACTCCCGCTATCTTCACCGCAGCCTCCGCAAGCCTGTCAAGAACCTCCTGAAGCGAAAACTTACCCGCCACAACGGTCCCAAGCTGATAAAGCTGCTCCTCTCTTTCAATTTGTTTCTTCGTCTTCTTTGCCATAATCTACATCTATATCACTAAACCTGTTGATTATACGTCACTTTTGCCTTAACGTGAAGCCTCAATTAATTTAAAGACTATAATCTTGCCAAAAAACCTGTATTATATTAATATACAAATAAAACGGGCGCAAGATTATCTAACCAGTAGTAAATAGTCTATTAAAAATGAACCAGCCGGCTAAACATATTATTTTCAAAGGTCGTGTCCAGGGTGTCGGATTTCGTTTCACCGCTTTTCGTATCGCAACTCGCCACCAGCTCACCGGCTTCGTCCGCAACCTGCCCGATGGCACCGTAGAGATGATTGCCCAGGGCAATCCCGATGACATCACCGATTGCATTCAGGATATCGAAAAATCATTTGAAGGTTATCTCAAAGATACCGCTGTCCGACAAATCCCCGCTGACCCTCAATACCGAGATTTCAAAATCACCTTTTAATTCACACATCTTTTATTGACCGCAAATCGCAGCAATGATAGAATACCCGCTTACATAAACTCGCATTATAAGGAATTTGCTATGGAACTTACGGTTCTTTCGGGTATTGATTACATCTTGATTGTTCTCTATCTGGTCTTTACTGTCGGCCTGGGAATGTATATAGGCCGCAAGATTAAAACCGGCAAAGACTACTTCCTCGCCGGCCGTTCACTACCCTGGTGGGCCGTAGGTATGTCGATGGTCGTCTCCGACATCGGCGCCGCAGACATCATCGGCATCGCCGGCTCTGCATATCTCTATGGACTGGTCGTCGCAAATTTCGACTGGATTGGCTGCGTCCCGGTTATGTTAATTTGCGCGTTTATCTTCATTTCATATCTATGGCGCTCCGAGGCCTACACCATCCCCGAATTTCTGGGCCGCCGCTTCAACCTCAGCGTCCGCATCACCTGTGCACTGATTTGGGGAATTTATCTCGTCTGCAATCTGGGCATCCTTCTCTACGCCACTGCCGTTATGATGGAGACAATGCTCGGCTGGAAAATATACACCTCAATCCTCGTCAGTGCCGCTATGGTCGGCATATACACCGTAGCAGGAGGCCTGGCCGCCGTCGTCTTTACCGACGTCATTCAGTGCATCGTTATGTTCATCGGCTGCACAATAACACTTGTTCTCGGCCTGGATAAAATCGGCGGTATCGATGGCCTCGTTGAAGCCGTCACCAATATGGGCGACAAATACGCCAATCACTTCTCCCTCATCTTACCAGCCGACACCGAAACACCATACCCATGGACCGGCATCATGTTCGGCCTGACTATGGTACTGGCCCCGGCATACTGGTTTACAAACCAGTCAATCGTCCAAAGATGTCTCGGCTGCCGTTCCGAGTTCGAGGCCAAGGCCGCATTCGTCTGGGCCGCAATATTAAAAACCATCATACCCTTCATTATGGTCGTGCCCGGCCTTATCATTCTGACATACAACGCAGACATCGTCCCCGCCGACAGTGCCGTACCCACACTCATCGCCGACATCCTCCCTCCCGGCCTGCTCGGTATCTTCTTCGCCGCTTTCATAGCCGCACTAATGTCCAGCGTCGATTCATATCTAAATTCCGCCGCAACATTATGGACTAAGGACATATACCAGCGATTAATCAGGCCAAAAGAGGACGACCGCCATTATCTTATTGTCGGCCGCATCTTAACCGTCGTCTTTATCATCATGGGAAGCATGTTTGCAATCTGGATTCAGGGAAAAGCCGCAAGCCTTTACACCGTCGCTCAGACCGTCGTTTCCTTCTTCCAGGGCCCCAGCCTCGCCCTCATTCTACTCGGTATCTTATGGTGGAGAACAACCGGCATCGGTGCTCTTTCCGGAATTATCACGGGACTCCTCTCTTCCACCATACTTTTTTTCACCAACAAGTATGCCTCCGAGCCGTTTTTCAAAGTCGAAGAGCCTTTCCTCTTCATTGCCATGTGGTCGTTCATTATTTCAATGTTGACTATGGTCGTTGTCAGCCTCCTGACCAAACCTGAGCCTGATGAAAAACTCATCGGCCTCGTTTTCAGATACAAAGGGAGAAAGAAAAATGCAGAATCTTGCTGATTGGGTTGCCTCAATACTTCGTGTCCCCGGAGACTGGCTTCGAGATTTGACCGTTGCCGTCCCTCTTAACGCCGCCCGCGGATTGTTCATCCTATACTTCCTGGTTCTTCTAATCTGGGTAATAACTATGAAAAAATCAGAAACTTCCGGCACTGTACCCGGGAAGAAAAAACCCATCGACCTCCGTGTTTACGCCGCCGCCGCCCTTATAATCCAGATAATCCTATACCTTAAATTTTAATCCTTACCCCCCTCACCGAAGGTCTATTTGCGCCCCCGTTTTGTCACGGTTTTCCTTCAAAATTTATTAATTTAAACCCAAATCCTCCGTTCCTATAGTATCCCCACGCTTTCAGTAAAAAAAAATACTTTTTACTTGACAGATATCCGGGGGGTATATAGTATTAAATTTCGAATGTGCGAAATTTCGGCGGAGTATCCTCGTAACTTCCTATATGCGGTACTATGCGCTGTAACTTTCTTGCAGCAATGGGTTTGTACATTAGC
>CAZTKW010000194.1:0-6571 GCA_964614315.1 uncultured Pirellulales bacterium | reverse complement strand
CAATAGCGCCTTCTCTTCCAGGCTAAGCCCCAATGCTGCACCAGCTGACAAAATACTCGATTTCTTCAAAAACTCCCGACGCCCTATGTTCTTAGACATAACTGACTCCTTTTCGATTGGCTTCTATACTAATACCTCTTTCATATTATCAGCAGCATTATAACATAAATTTCTGATATTAAAAGCGCAAATCCTCCTTTCACCCCAAAACCACCCTCACACACAACATATTCCACCCTTTGTACTGTATTTTGCTATTTCTAGCGCAGCGAAGTGACGCGGCAATCTCCACTTTCACTTACTCTCTTGCAACGCTCACTTGCTTATCTTTTGTTTTTACCCCCAATAATATCGACATCTCAGGATTTGTTCACTAAAATTCCTGAAACTATATCTATTATTTTCATCTTATTGATAAAAATACTGTCTCGTTTCTATACTTTCATTTAAATACGTGGAAAAAAAGTGGTTCATCTTGTATCCATTCCTGACTAAGACGCTTTATACTCCTCAAAAATGTTATAATATTTCTCTGGTCGATACAATCCGAATATAATTGACTTGATATATTCCTGGGCGCCGCAGCTTCTGACGTTCTCTACCAGCGAAGATATTTGTTTTTGAGACCTGAAAAAACTTATGGCATTGAGCTTGTTATCAAGATAGGACTTCGGCGTGGTAATCCGTAACGTTGGTGGGGAGGAAAAATCACAATAAACCGCTGCCTCATGAATATAAGGTATCTTTCTTAAAGGCTCGCCCAATTCAGGCCAAATGTCCCCACCTGCATGAAATACACTTATAAGAAACTCATCATAAACAATTCTATGGTCCGGATGCAAATCATTACAAGTAGGTAGAAAACACTGCGTAGGACTTATCTTTCTAAGATAATAAGTGAACGAATTTTGAAGACCTTTGAAACCCTTAATTTCTAACTTCTCACCTGCATTACTCTTGCTTCTGCCGCGGTAATTGTTTATCTGGCAATCAGGATATCCAAGCCAGATAATATTTTCTCTCGGGACACCTAAACTTTCATAAGCTTCAAATGTCTCCTGCTGGCGAATCTTCGCTATCGATTCCTTTTGGTTGAAACTGCAGTAACCCATACTGCCATCAGTGACTATGATTATATAAACCGGAACATTTTCTCGTTGCGCCAATTGAATCAACAGTCCCGCACCCAATACTGCATCATCGTCGTGAGGGCTGACAATCATAAAACTTTCTTTTTCGCCTTGCCAGTGTCTGGATATACTCGAAAGGCTCTCTCCCGCCCTCCGCTCATTTCCAACCAGTCGGACAAATTGTACCTGTTCTTTCATTTTAGTTTCCTTTTAAGTTCTTAAACAATCTTTATGCTCCCGGGTCTAAATTGCGGCAGACGTCCAGCCGAATACAGGTATCCCGATTAAACTGTGAACTATTGACGATGTACCGTAAACTGCTTCAACGATTTTCTCTACTTCTACATATTCGTTGGGCCCATGTATCACTTCTTCATTTCCCGGCCCGTAACCAATCGTTGGTATATCATAATCTTTAACCAAAACTCCACCGGCTGTTGCCATCCCTGCTCGGTTCAGATGCCACTTGCCCGCCCGAAACTCACAACCGGCTGCATCTAAAGCGTATCGGCTTCGTTCCATCAGCTTACCAAAAGGGTCAATTGACCAGGCATTTGTTAACTTTCGTACAATCGTTGTTGTTCCGGTATACATTGTTTGCGTTTCTTTCCGGATTTCCACATCCACAGTAACATTACCAACCGCTTGTACGGACAACAATGCCTCGTGTTTAATTTGTTCTATCACCGTATCGGGCTCTTGCGAATCATTAATCCTGCGGTTCAATTCGATTATTGCCCGCCTAAATCCCCCAGTGGATTCATATAGAGGTGATTTGGCTGACAACTCTTCCGGGCCGCCGCGATCAAAAACTCTTTTGATACGGGAATTGAAATTTTCAAATATTGTCTTCGCTGCTCCATCGACAGTAAGAATGTTTCCCCCTTCTATTTTTATGTCAAGTTCCACCCAGCCGTCGTGCCCGTAGTACAAACCTAATTCCGTTGGTTCTCCTAAGATGGCATAGCTCGCCTCTAATTCCAGTTCCGGCAGCGTTCGCTCTATCAGCCCCCGTATTCCTATACTTGCACCTTCTTCTTCACCTACTGTCGCCGCCACTATAAGATTGCCGCCGAGAGGAAGAAGGCTGCGTTTCAGTAACGCCCCGGCAAATATTTGTGCCGCAAGCCCACCCTTGCAATCACTCGAGCCGCATCCGTACAGCCTGCCGTTTTGGATATCACCAGAGTAAGGAGAATGTGTCCAATCGTCATATTCACTCGGCGAAATACTGTCCATATGGCAGTTCAGAAGCAGCGTAGGCCCCGATTCACGACCCAAAATAATACCTACTATATTACCGCTGTCATCCTGAACTATTTTGTCATATCCAATTGTTTCCATCTGTTGAACGATAAGATTGGCAATTTCTCCCTCTTGAAGACTTGGACTTGGTATCCGAACCAGTTGCTGGGCAAAATCAACTACTTCCATTTTTAACCCAGTATTTTTTCGGCGTAATATGTCATACATTATTCTTCTCCATTTGATTAATTTTCTTAAATCTCAATAAACATTGCTGCCTTATTTAATCGCAAACAACGTGCCAGAATCTAAAAATAAACTTAAAGGCTTGTATATAAACATCTTACAAAAAATACTTGAACTATTGCAGTTTTATGGTATCATTTCATTATGAAAGCTCATTAATTCAATTTGAAAGATTTATCATGAAAGCACAGGACTTGAAACTCGAAGAAATCGTCGATTTTTCCGAAGGAAATCTACATCTCCACGGCCGTCGCCTTGTGATGCATTCTATTCACGCTTTTGCTCAGTTACGCAAGGACCTCATGCAAAAAATCGGCCCGGAACGGACCCGGCGAATTTTTACTCGTTTTGGATACTATTGGGGACAGGCCGATGCCGCCGCTATGAAGCGAATCTTAAAATGGGATAACCTTGAAGAATGGATAAAGGCCGGACCAAGAATGCATACACTGCAGGGCGTTACTAAAGCAGTCGTAAAATCGCTGGTATTCGACCACAAGACTGGCTCTTTTAAAATGGACGTGGTATGGCGTAACTCCGGTGAAGTAGATGAACACTTGCTTGCTTTTGGTAAAAGCCAATCTCCCGTCTGCTGGATGCTCGTTGGTTATGCAAGTGGTTACGCTACATTTTGCTTCGGAAAGAACATCTATTTCATTGAGAAAAAATGCCGCGGAAAAGGTGACCGAATTTGCACGGCTTTCGGAAAAGACGAGAAATCATGGGGAAATGAAATAAAACCTCATCTCAAATATTTCCAGGAAACCGAAGGTATTCAAAGTGAAATTCGTAACCTTACAAAGCAATTAAAATCTAAAACAAGAGAATTGGCCAGGCAGAAAAAACGCCTTGAAATACTTGAAAATAAATCCCGCGTCTCTTTTGCCGAAGTCCACAGTAAAGCTTTTCAGCACGTCCTCGAACTGGCCGCACGTGTCGCACCTTTCGACACCTCTATTCTTATTACTGGTGAAAGCGGCAGCGGAAAGGAAGTATTGGCTCGATACATATACAGCCTTTCATTACGTGCAAATAAATCTTTTCTCGGCGTCAATTGCGGTGCTTTGCCGGAAACTCTTTTGGAAAGCGAGCTTTTCGGACATAAAGCCGGCTCTTTTACAGGGGCTGTAAATGACCGTATTGGTCTCTTTGAAAATGCTCACCAGGGCACTATCTTCCTGGATGAAATTGGCGATATCTCTCCGGCTATGCAGATTAAACTCCTGAGGGTCCTCCAGGAAAAAGAAATTACCAGAGTTGGAGAAAGTAAACCGAGAAAAATAGATGTCCGTATTATGGCCGCTACTAACCGAAATTTACAACAGGCTATACGTGATGGAAAATTCAGGGAGGATTTATACTATCGACTCGGTGTTATTGAGATTGAAGTCCCGCCGTTGCGGCAGCGAACCGAAGACATTTTGCCTCTCGCAAGATACTTCATAAAGAAACTCTCAGAAAAACTAAAAATATCGAACTTGCGGCTTAATGCTCACTGCCTCGATTATCTTATCGGTTACAACTGGCCGGGAAATGTCAGGGAACTCGAGAACGCCCTCGAAAGAGCCGTCGTCCTCTCGCAAAATGGAATGATTTTGCCAGAGTCCCTTCCGCCGTCTATTATCCATTCCGATTCCGTCAATAAACATAGTCCAGCGCTAATTAAACGCTCCCTGGCACAGGTCGAACAGGACCATATAAAGGCCGTTTTGGAATTGACCGGAAACAACCGGTCAAAGGCAGCTGAAATTCTGAAAATAAGCGCAACTACGCTGTGGAGAAAAACCACACAAAACTCTTAATAATACTAAACCCAAATACTGCCTTTTCCGGGGTGCCTCGCCCTTACGCCGTTGAGTCAGCTCCCTGTGCCATAGGTGCCTGTACATTAGGTAAATGCTCTAGTTTAACTGCTCTGATGCGATTGGTCAATTGGAAAAATCCTGATCTTGCCCTGCTCATTTTTTCCCTCTCCATATATTTCATTTTCCTGCAAGCCAATTCCCCGCTAAAACAGCAAAATCCAGCATATTAACTATCTTATCCCCGGCTGGTGCCGGTGCTATGTCGGCGTTAAGGTAATTGCTCCCTGTCTTTAGCCACTGCTCAGCAAAAGCTGCAAGGCTGTCATAGTCTTTTGCAATTTGCCAGCCCTCTGCAAACACCGCCCAGTCCAAAAAGTTCACAACCCCGTCACCTCCCAACGGGGCCACATCGGCTGGGATTTCCTCAAATAGCCATTGCTCACACAATATCTCAAGGTCGTTGCTATCTACACCGTCCGGACACACTAAATCTCCCGATAAAAACTCCCACCAAAGCATAGGATAATTCACATCATCAACACACATCCGCCATATATCCTCCGTCCCATTGACCATTTCACCCACAAAGTCCCAGCCGACATCAGCAAAGGTACTTTCCATTTGCATTTCTGTGGTTGGTTTCCCAATCACATTAGTATCGCTGTCATCTCAAATTCCTGAAAGTAACGGATTGACAGTAGTATCCTAAAAACATTTAGTATATAAACCATAAGAGTTACTTCCAGCCAATCCGCCAACTTTTGTTATTCCAGAAACAAATCCTGCTGAATAGCAGTTTGAAAACGCTCCAAACGCATTAACTCCCGCTAAGCCTCCAATATTTTCATTTCCGGAAAACGCTCCTGTCGCATAGCAATTCGAAATCATGCTAGTAGTATTTATCCCCACCAAACCTCCAATGTAGTTATTTCCATCGACGACCACTGTGGCATAGCAGTCCGAGGTCGTGGCATAGTGATTCTGCCCCACCAAGCCTCCAACATTTTCATTTCCGGAAACCGCTCCTATCGCATAGCAATTCGAAATCGTGCCACGAACAAAATTAACTCCCACCAATCCTCCAATGGCGTTATTTCCGTCGACGATCCCTGTGGCATAGCAGTTTGAGACAGTGCCCTCATTGTTGCCTCCTGCCAGAGCGCCCACGGCATTACCCGTTCCTGCATCTATATTTACATTTAAAAGACCCAGGTCTCTAATCTCTCCACCAGTCTGTCCACTAAGAAATCCTACATATCTGAAGACCCCTATAGCATTTATTCCTGTGGACTTCCAGGTAAAGTTGGAAATTGTATGACCGTTGCCGTCAAAGACACCGGTAAACTCATTACTCGAAGTTCCGATGATATTAAATTGTGTTCCCGTGTATTCAGCCAGATTGATATCATTTACCATAATAAAGTGAGCATCCCAGTAATTTGGGTCCGCCCCGACAGCCTGCATATCTTCAGCCGTATAAATAAGGTATGGGTCGCCCTCTACGCCCCCCCCACCCCACGGCTGACCCCAAACCGCCTGACAAATACTGAATATTGCCAAAACCGTCAATAAAACCCTCATTTTCGAAGACATTAATTCTCCTGTCCGTATCTGGTTCTTTCTGGGGAGCATCTCGCCCGCTATTATATCAAATCCCTCTAAATAAAACAACTCTTTTTAACTGAAATTATTCTTTATTTTCCTGCCTTCTAACAATTTAGTCAGCTTTTAATGATGTTGCATACGTTTTAATGCAACAGTGTTTGAAGGCACGGCCGGCAGAAATACTAATATCACAATCAAGGTTGTTAGATTTGTTTTTCCCATTCACATTTCGTAACCATGGCCTTATTCAAAGACAATATAGGCGACTTGTTCTGTTGTATGATTTCGCTCACTATCGATAACATTATCTTCATCGATAGCCAGATTCAGATTAGTGCTGCTTAGCGGCGGGACACCATACAATATCGGCCAACCACCATCAGACTCGTCAACCCCGGCTGTGGCAGCGATACCGACTGAGGCTGATGACAAATGTGTGCCAAGAGAATATCCATAGGGTGGGCTGTCATCAAAACCCTGGATTGAATCACTCCCAACGTTCGCCACATACTTCGTATCAGCAGCCGCAGTTCCATTTAC
>CAZTKW010000193.1:0-6583 GCA_964614315.1 uncultured Pirellulales bacterium | reverse complement strand
GAGCTTAACCGAGCGAATAATCTGTTTTATCTCCGGTATCATCGGCGGAGCAAGTGAAAAGACCCTGACACCCATTCCCAGCAGAAGCATAACATATTCCGGCTCGGAGGCCATTTCACCACATACGCTCAACTCTATCTGTCCCTTGTGTGCATCCTGAATAACGGTCCTCATAAGCCTCAGCACGGCCGGGTCAACCGGTGAATACAGCGTTGAAACCAACTCGTTACCCCTGTCAACAGCCAGCGTATACTGAGTAAGGTCGTTGGTGCCGATACTGAAAAAATCAACGTCCCTTGCCAGCGTGGCGGCGGTCAAAGCCGCCGAGGGCGTTTCAATCATAATCCCAAGCTTAACATCCCTGTTATATTTTATTGATTCTTCATCGAGGTCTTCCATAACATCGCGCACAATCATTTTTGTCTGCATCAGTTCCTGAATATTGGTTATCAATGGAAACATTATCTTAACCTCGCCAAGAACCGAAGCCCTCAAGATTGCCCGAAGCTGTGTTTTGAACATCGTGAGATTCTGAAGACAGAACCTGATAGACCTCAGGCCCAAAAAAGGATTCGGCTCAGGTGCAAAACGCTTGCTTTGAGTATATTTGTCGGCTCCAAGGTCCACTGTTCTTATTATTACAGGGCGATTCTTAAAAGCACTAACGACTTCGGAATAAGCCTGGTAATGCTCCTGTTCAGTAGGTTCGGTTGGTCTGTTAAGATACAAAAACTCCGTCCGGTATAAGCCAATGCCGTCGCCGCCTTTTTGCAGAACCAGTTCGGCTTCATCGATAAATTCAATATTTCCCAAGAGCTTTATGTGGACATCATCCCTGGTTACCGCAGGCTTTTCTCTTATTTCATCAAGCTTATGCTCAAGTTCTACAAACTCAACTGAATACTCTTCATACTGGTGAAGGGCATCTTCATCAGGATTTACTATGACAATACCACGATTTCCATCAATAATGACGGTGTCTCCTCCGCTGACAGTCTCAGTAAGGTCCTCCAGTGCCACCACGGCAGGAATACCCAAAGCCCTTGCAACAATAGCAGTATGACTGGTTCTGCCGCCGGCGTCGGTAGCAAGACCTTTCACAAATTCCCTATTAAAGCCGGCTGTCTGGGTCGGACTCAATTCGTGAGCAACAATCACAACTTCTTCTGTCAGATGTGCAACATCTTCACGCTTTCGTCCGAGAAGCTGTCTTAGCAAACGTCTCTCAATATCGTAAATATCGGCCGCTCTCTCGCTGATGTAAGTGTCCTTTACCTTCCTGAAGTGAGAGGCGATTTCCCGCAGCGTCGTTGAAACAGCGTATTCGGCTGTTACGGATTCTGAGTGGATAAAATCCGTTATTTTTTTTCGGAGGCTCCTATCGTGCAGGTAACGCAAATGGACAGCAAAGATATCTTTTATTTTACGCTGCTCGCTACTGGCCTGTCCGGATTGTAGTTTGGTTAACTCCGCAATCGCACTTTTAAATGCATTTCTCGTACGCTGGATTTCTATCATTCGCTGGGAGGGATTTATGGAACGCCGGGGAATGCGATAATCTTCCGAATCCATTATCAGCGACTTGCCGATAGAAATACCGGGCGAAACTGCTATTCCTTTTTTTATTTCCATAGTACTTTTTCGTAAGCCTAATAATCAACAGTCAGTCCCCTGGTGGCGGCTCATCGAACATCTTCTCTTCCACAAGTTGCTGCAAAGCATTGACGGCTTCTCTGGCATCGGGCCCCTCAGCTTTAATTGTCAACTTTGTCCCGCAAGTGGCGGCAAGCATACTCATCTGCATAATACTCTTGCCGTCTACGCTGTTTTCATTATTGCTGACAGTAATATCGCACTCGAATCTGTTGGCAATATCCACGAACTGCATTGCAGGCCGCATATGGAGTCCATCTGCGTTTTTTATCTCAACTTGCCTTTCGCAAATTGCTCCTTCCAAAGTTTCTTCTCCTGTCGGCATTTTCAGGTTCCACCTCGAAGACATTACCGCAATAAATTCATATCATTACAAAGAGGGGTTTTCATCCGCCTCTTTGAGAAGGTCTTCAATCTGTTCAGCACTTTCGGATTGCCTCAAAAACTTGCGGAACTTGTCCTGATGCAAATGTTTAAAAATCTCCTCCATCGCCTGTAAATGCCTGTCGGGATTATCTACAGGGCTGATTAAAAGTATCACCGAGTAAACCGGCTGTTTGTCCAGTGAAGAAAAATCGATTCCCGCAGGGCTTTGGCCAAAAACAGCAACTACGTCTTCTACGCAAGGGTGCTTCACATGAGGAACGGCAACACCTTTGCCCATTCCCGTGCTTGCTTCTTTTTCTCTTTTTACCACAGCTTTGGTAATCTTTTCACTGTTGCCCTTTCCAAGTCGCCCGGCCTTATCAAGTGCACAAACAAGCTCTGCAATAGCACCGTTGCGGTCTTTGGCCTCAAGCTCGGACACTATCGCTTCAAAACAGACAAAATCCGCAAATTTCATTTCATCTCCCAAAAGTAACCTTTAGCCGCCCTGAAAACCTAAATCCAAAAACAATAACAGGGCTTTACAGAGAAAACGCAACCTACTTTAAGCTTCTCTGCCGTTTATGTGTTTGTTGTTGCGTTCTTTTTGCTTTTTCTTTTTAAGCTGTCTTTCAAGTTTATGGACAGCTATATCAATACACTTGTAGGCATCATCACCGGTTTCAGAAACAACAAAAAGTTTGCTGTGTTCTCCCCTCGCTATTATCTGTACGCTGGTATTACCGCCTGGACCGTCCTCTATGACTACTTCAACCTGGTTGATGCTGTCATAATATTTTGGAAGTTTCGAGGTTTTCTCCTCTGCGTGCTTTTTAATAGCTTCGGTTATGTCAATATGTTTGCCGCTAATCGTAAAAAGCAAAGTTGTTCTCCTTAACTATTTTTCAAAATCCATCCTGAAATACATAAATCCATAGTAAACAATAGCTTACAATGAATATACCGTTAATTTTCCAAAGACGCTACAGCCGGAGTTTATCCTGTCTTTAATTTTTTTAACATTTTACTTTTCAATCACGCAATATACCAAAAAAGGGCCTCTAACTGCAAGGATTGTTTTTTAAACTATTTTCAAGCCCCCCATTTACTCCTTCAGTTTATTTGCCCTGCAGCGCCCATCGAGCGACAAACTCAATTTCACCCATTTTGGGAATGTACGGACGAAGGCTAAAGCTGAAACGGCAGGTTTCGGGACGCAATGCATATTTTTCGAGTACAGGCGGGCCGCAACTGCTGTTGCCAAGTCCGTTTTGCCTGTAATCCAGACACAACGTAACATCCTTTCGCGGCGTTAACTGGTGAGTGTGACCGGCGGCTAAATCCAGTGCTGTGAAATGAAGAGCCGTCACCGACAAAACATCCTCAGCCACAGCCAGCAAACCGGCGCCAGATTCGTCATTCAGGGCAGCCCAGCGGACATCTTCTTTGTTGCCGTTCTCCTGCGGCCTAATATAAGGTACATACTGCCGAGCAACCGTGCTGTGATAGAGGCCAACATCTGCGCTGACCTTACGGTCGGGATAATTTTCATGCGGACCGCGACCGTACCATATAAAATTGTCATAAGCTCCGTCAACTGTCATCACCAGGCCAATCTTCGGCAGAATTGGGAGTTCACCAAACGGCTCGACCCGATTATCCAAATTGATGCAACCATTTCCGAAAATCGTGTAGGTACAATAATGCTCGAAACCGGCATTGTTATTTCCTGTACAAATTATATTAACAGCAATACGGACAACCTGGGGACTTATTTTATTTACCTTGAAGTCCTTTAGTTCGCGCTGCAACTGGTGCAGGCCGGCCTTGTACCAAAAGTCATGGTTTTTCCAATCGCCGAGAGGATTTCTGTCATTGTCAGTATATTGACGAAAGGTGTTAAGAACAGGGCCTTTACCATTGGCAATAATTTCCCTGCCGCCGTAAATCAAAGATGTAATTGCCCCGCTCTTTCTGCTGAAAGTTACAGCAAACTCACTACTTTCTAAAGTAACGCTTTCGTCGTTATCTCTGAGATTTAATTGCGGTATCTGGTCAAGAGCCCTTGACGGTTTGGGTCCGGCTTCATAAGGAACCTGCAATTGCTCGGCTGCAACTTCGTGGCCCTTCTCGGCCCACATTGTATCCTGCTGCAAATGAAAGCTAATCTTCAGCCAGTATTCGGCGCCGGCAGTTAATTTTGGTTTAGTCACAGGCAAAGTAACAGACTTGCTGTGGCCCGGAGCAATATCCAGCGGCCTGATTGTGCCCTTCTGGATTACTTTGCCGTCTTCTGAGAGGGTCCAGGCAACATCAAATTCATTAAGATTGGTATAGAAGTATTTATTGCATACTTTAATTTTACCGGCGGTTAAGTCTTCAGGCTCGACGCTGATATACTGATAGACTCTTTTAACTTCCCACATCTTAGGCGGGATTTTGCGGTCGGGAAAAACAAGCCCATTGATACAGAAATTGCCGTCGTTCGGCTTATCGCCGTAGTCACCGCCGTAAGCCCAGAATTCCTTTCCGTCTGCCGTATGCTTCCGCAGACCCTGGTCAACCCAGTCCCAGATGCAGCCGCCTATCAGGGTTTTGTATTTCTCAATTGCATCCCAGTATTCCTTTAAATTGCCGACCGCATTACCCATTGCGTGGGCGTATTCGCACATAATAAAGGGCTTGGTATTGCCTGACCTGCCCCGCTCGATAAGTGAGTTGAGATGGGGATACATTACGCTGTCGATATCAGCAACTTCGTTGTGTCGCTCATAGTGGACTGGGCGAGTCGAGTCGGTTTTGTGTATGTAGTCGGCGGTGCTTACGAAATTACAGCCGCTGCCGGCCTCATTGCCCAAGGACCAGATTATTATAGATGGATGATTCTTGTCCCGCCCAACCATACTGATAGTACGGTCCAGGTGCGCTGTTTTCCATACCGGCTTATTGCCAAGCGTTTTATCAAGGTCATAACCCATCCCGTGCGATTCTATATTGGCCTCATCGATAACAAAAAGTCCGTATTCATCACAAAGCTGGTACCATTTTGGATTGTCCGGATAATGGGACGTTCGAACCGCGTTTATATTAAATTGTTTCATCAACTCGATATCCTGAACCATTCTAAAATACGGCACCGCCCTGCCGTAGTCCGGATCGTGTTCGTGCCGATTAACACCTTTTATAAGAACCGGCACGCCGTTGACAAATAACCGGCCGTCTTTAAGCTCCACTTCACGGAAACCGAATTTGCACTGCTCGACTTCGATTATCTCACCGTCGGTATTTTTAAGCGCCAGGATTACTGTGTAGAGATTCGGCTTCTCTGAAGACCATTTTCGAGGGTTTTCAACCTTAGCCTGAATTTCAATAATACCATCGGCGCCGCCAGAGATACTGTCAATATTCCCGGTCATAAGCTGCTGCAACCTGTCTTTGGCCTCTGATAAGCTGACTTCAACTGTGTGAGCAGCCGCTTGTTTTTCAGAATAATTATGCACGCTGGCTGTTACCTTCAACGTAGCATCGCGATATTGCTCATCAAGGTCGCAGCGGATGAAAAAATCCCGCAGATGAACTGATGGCGTCGAGAACAGATAAACATCACGATAAAGTCCGCTCAATCGCCACATATCCTGGTCTTCGATGTAGCTGCCGTCAGACCAACGGTAAACTTCTGCAGCGAGGATGTTTTTTCCGGTGCGAAGGTATTTTGTGATATTAAATTCCGCCGGTGTCATACTGCCCTGGCTGTATCCTACCTTTCGGCCGTTAATCCACAGGTAAAACGCTGACTTGACACCTTCGAAATGGATAAAAATCTGCCGGTCTTTCCATTCAGCCGGAACAGTGAACTCTGTTCGGTACGAGCCGACAGGATTGTACTCGTGTGGGATGTACGGCGGGTTCTTCTTGAAAGGATAAGGCACATTGGTGTAAATCGGAATACCATAGCCATGCATCTGCCAATTAGCGGGCACCGGTATCTCTTTCCAGTTACTGACGTCATAATCAAGTTTGTAGAAGTCCAGCGGCCGCTCTGAAGGCTGCCGAACCCAGTTGAATTTCCAGTCGCCGTTGAGTGATTTATAAAAAGGCGAGGATGCTCTGCTTCCTTCGAGATCGCCCTGGATATCCGGATATGGAATCAGCGTACAGTGGGCCGGTTCTTTGTTGCGGCCTATCATTTCGGGATTTTCCCAATCGTTGGCCTGGTCGGCAAGAACGGAACCAGCCGGAGTAACCAAAATTATAAATATGCCTAAGACTTGAAGTACACCCCCTGAAATTCTCTTCTTCACTTTCATCTCCCTTCTAACAAGAGTCCAGTCTATTTTTCGCCCTCCGATTCACCCAACGGCAGGGTTTTCGCTTTCCACTCCAGGCCCGGCGCTATAACCCCCCCGCTGACGATAAATCTCAAAGCCTTTTCTATTGTCATATCCAAATCTATTGTTTGTTCTTTCGGGACCATTATCACAAAACCGGTAAACGGCGTAGGCGACGTGGGTATAAGAATAGTAACGAATTCTTTTTCCACTCTATCGGCCACTTTTTTAAGCCC
>CAZTKW010000192.1:0-6606 GCA_964614315.1 uncultured Pirellulales bacterium | reverse complement strand
AAGTAGGGTATTTTTTCGCCAAAAGTAGGATTTTCCTACCTGAGAAAGTAGGGTATTTTTTCGCAAAATGTAGGAATTTCCTACTTACTTTTGAGGATTTTACTCGTTGTTTTTTATATGCAGCTGTTATCAGAAGTTTGAATCCTGGGCTGCCAGAGCCGCTTAAAAAAACTAAAAAAGACTTGACAAAAGTCAATAGCACAAGTATGTTTTCAATATACTCATTTTCAGAGCGAAATCCGGCGTGAGTTTCATCAACTGATATGCTGTGGTTCAATGGTCAAGAGGTCTTTCGTAGCGAGCCAAGAGCCTGGCATCTGATGGTTAATAATGACCAGCTAACCAAGGGGGCTGTTATCAAAACAGGTCCCTCCTTATGTGATGTGGCGATGTGTAAGAATTAGGCAAGTGAGAATAAAAACAAAAGCGTTTATGTATCGCAGAAAGGAGGACAAAAAGTGTGAAACGAATCACTAATGTATTATCTAACAAGACTTTAACCCAAAAAGAATGGAATGTTGAATAGGAGGTTTTTCAAAATGAGTAAGCAAATGCGATTAAAGGCTAAGACACAAATATTCACGGTAGTTTTTGTGCTGCTGTGTACGACCTATTGTGGTAGCGATGAGACAAATGCTTATGGTACTACTACCGGTGACGTATGGAGTTTTACAACTGTGGCTGGTTCCCCACCTGGTAAGGCCACAAATCCAAACCCGCCTGATGGGGCAACGGATGTAAGTATAAATGCTGACCTTAGCTGGAAGGCGGGTGAGAACACAATGTCACACGATGTGTACTTTGGCACGGATTCAACACCTGATATAGGTGAGTTCCTGGGCAATCAAACGTCTACCACGTACGACTTGGATACTCTGGAGTACAATACTACCTATTACTGGCGTATTGATGAGATAAATGCCTATGGTACCACTACCGGTGACGTATGGAGTTTTACCACCGTAGCTGCTTCGGAAGAGCTGGATTAGGCAACTGGTCCCAATCCTACTGACGGAGCAATAGACGTAAACACAACTGTTGATTCTGACTAAAGGAATATGGTAACTATCACAAAGATGGTCGACAACGACATCGCTTAGAGTTACGAGCTACCCAATGACACCAGCGGCCTAATTTGCACTCGTGTCAAGGATACCGACCAGACAGCAGGCAAAAGGTCATGGACAATGGTGAAGGCTCGTAATGTGATGATGGTTAATGCGTGGAAAAATCGTAGAGCAATGGTATTTTTAAATGCAATAATTTGTTTTTCGGGTGATTCAGGCGAAAAAAATGTAAAAAAAGATTTTAAGTGGTTGTAATTCAAGATGATTTTGATATTATTACGGAATTGAAAGGTTTTGTTATATAGCCAAGTATTTAATATATAAAATGTCAACTCGGTTTTCTGGTTACTCACTGTGTACCGTCCGAAGAATTCTTAACGACCGGGATTGTTGTAAAAAACTTGTCTAGCCTTGCATTGAGTAAAACAATGCAAGTTAGATATTGCGCTAAATCGTGAATGGAGGTAATAACCATGTCTAGGTTCAAGGTCTCAACTCTTATTATTGCGATATTTGTCGTTGGTTGCGTAGGGGAAAAGATCCTATTAGCGGCACTCTGCGACGCCAATTCCACCGAACCGGATTTTTTTGTACACGGCTTATGTTTTTCACCTTACATCGATGGCCAAGCACCGCCGGATTATGTACCTGCTGAACAAATTGAACAACGTCTTGATATCGTCACCCGAAAGTACCATACAGATTGGATTCGCACGTATAGCGCGACCAATGGTTTGCAAAAGATTCCGGAACTAGCCAAGACCTCAGGGCTGAAAGTAGCAATGGGTATCTGGACAAGGGATAACAAACAGCAGGAGATTGACAATCTGGTGATTGCAGCGCAGGCTGGCTACGTGGATATCGCGGTTGTTGGTAATGAAGAATTGTACGCTGGTGCCACAAGTGAAGAGCAACTTATTAATGATATAAATGATGTTCGCCAACGGCTCATCGACGTTAACTGTGCTGATATTCCTGTTACGACTCCTGAACCTTTCGACACTCTTTTTGCCATTAATGGTGAAGGCAGATGTGAGGTGAGGCACTACCATTTGATTAAAGCGGTAGATGTGGTCTTTGTTAATATCTACCCATTCCACGATGGTCATAACATCGACATCGCCCTACAGGATCTTGCCTTGCGGTATCAGTGTGCAGTTGAAGCTATTCACAGGATAGACCCTAACAAGCCAGTCATTATTGCAGAGACGGGTTGGACGAGCGACGGTTCGACAACGATTGATGCCGAACCATCATTATCGAATTTAGCCCGATACTTCTCTGAGGTTGCTGAATGGTCGGCTGATAACAATGTGCAGGTATTTTACTTCGAAGCGTTCGATGAGAAATGGAAGTCACCGCCAGAAACAGAAGCGCACTGGGGCATTTGGGACAGTCAAGGGAACCTGAAGCGTTCATTCGTTGAAGAGCCGGTACTATGTGAGACATTCGACCCACCAGTCAATCCCTATTACGTTGAAAGACACTGGAGTTCTAACGCGCCTGAACCAAACGTTCTGGCTGGCGATCCGGATTATGAAGGCAACTTTCTCAGGCTGCTTTATGATGGTACAGGAGAGACACACTACAGTTACGTTGCCTTCGACCGTGTTGCCGTGGGGTTATATCCTCGAATAGAGGCTACATTTGATTTTAGAATGTATGGCCCCGATGACTACAACGATGCTGACGGCTTTTCTTTTATGCTAATACCAACATTACTTAATGACACGAATGGTACATCGGGATATGGCAGCTATCCAAATTTTTTCGCTGAAGAGCCCAAATTATCAAAGGTGTTTGCCATTGGCTTTGAGGTGTGGAAGTGGCCGCCAGGGCAACCGTGTGATAGAATATATATTAGCTGGGACGGTGAGTGGTTCCCTGAGGGAGAACCCATAGACGTTTCCATCGATCTCGATAACGGTGCCTTCCATCGCGCGATAATCGAACTTCGATCCAGCGGCGATGATTCACTGTTGACCTTTACAATTGAGCCCAACATTTATCAACCGAATGCCGCCGATCCCCTCATTATAGCCGAGAATCTTAGGATACCGGGCCTCAAGCCCTACGAGAATCGTGTGGAATTCATCGGACGATGCGGCTGGTGGAATCGGGATATTAACACAGACATTGACAATATCAAAGTGACCTACAAACCTCAAATTTGTGATTGTTTCCTTCCGGCTGACTTAAACCAGGATTGCGAGGTCAACCTTGAAGATGTTGCCGTTCTGGCTAACGACTGGCTTCGGACCTGTGATAGCAACGATGGTAGCCAAGAGGAATGTTTCCCCGCCAGCCATCCTGATTATGACAACTGGGTAACCGTTGGTCGACCCGAATGCTGGTGTTGTCCAACTCAGTGCCATGGTGATACTAACTGCGACGGAGTTGTAGACGATAGTGACCTATCACCAATCGAACCCTTGATAAACACAGTATACCCCAGCCCCGCGTATGACCCTTGCTTCGACATTGACCATGACCTTGCTATTTATTCTACCGACCTAGATATAATCCTTACAGCGTATGGCACAACGCCTCCTACTGATTGTCTGACGATTCCTTAGGAAAAACGCCTTTAATTTTTATCTTCAGCCGAAGGCAGAAAAGTGCTAACCAGTCTCATTCAGGACCTCTTTTAGAAAGTTATTTCAAAACACAAGTCCAGAGGGCAATATAATCTATTCGAGCAGCTCTATGATTTCCTGAAAAGATCCTTGAAGCTATAAGCTACAATCGAAAGACATATAAAGCCAGAGTATTTTTCTCATGACATGGAAGAAGATTTTGGACTAAGTGATGAGGCTCTGTGTGAGCTTAAAAAAGCCAGAGATGAAATGGATAACAGTGGAGAGTTTGTTTCCCATGAAGAAATTATGGCCAGATATGGCTTATCACAACAGGCAGCCAGAAGCACTGCTCATAAAGTTAATTCTACTAAAGATAAGTAGAAGGTGGCAGGGAAGGGAATTTTCACCGCACAATACCGTCATTTTAAATCTTTTGGTAAGATTTTAGCAGCCAAGGCTTTGGCCGTGTTCTATAGTGCTTACCAAAAGCTATAAAAAGCGGTATCGTTGTATGGTAAAAATTCGTTATTGTGCTGTTATCACCCTGTCTTTTCGAATAAATTGTCGAAAAGACGGAGGTTGTTAAAATGGTATGTAGAGTTGTTAATTTAAGGTTTGAAAAATATGATGTGTATATTGGAAGAGGAAGTAAATGGGGTAATAGATTTGTGATTGGTAAGGATGGTGATAGGGAAGAAGTTATAAGGAAGTATAGAGAATGGATTTTGAAGAATGATTATTTGCTGAGTTGTTTAGAAGAATTAAAGGATAAGGTTTTAGGATGTTATTGCAAGCCTTTGGCTTGCCATGGGGATGTTTTGGTTGAGTTGGTTGATGCTAAGTTGTGTAAAGGGGGACCGAAACAGTCAGAGCGAGTTCGGTAAAGCATGTTGTAGCACACTTTTTTTATGGTTTCTAAAGCGGTGTTTTTTATGCTCAACGGGCCTATGCTTTGGCTAAGATTTCATACCCCGTCTTTCGAGTACAGAGTGTCTCGAAAGACGGAGGTGTTTAAGATGAACAAAGAAAAAAGCTTCGTTGTGTATAAAGATTTGATAGTGCCTGGGCCGGTGCTCAGTGTAGAGCATGGCAACAGATACGGCACTGTAGCTGGGCTTGATGACGATGAGTTGCTTGGTCAGGCTGAGCTTGAAAGGGCTGTTTATCTACAGGAGTTTGGCCCTTTATTGGCTTTGCCTGTAAAGGGCAGCAGGAGCGGCATTCGGCCGGTTATTGATGAGTCAGGCGGTGTTGATTTCGGTGCATTCGGCACAGTTGATTTTAAGAGGATGCTGCCTGAATTCGACAAGGCACGATACAAAGCTGATAAGCTTCGTGAGCAGTTGAGGGATTTAATGATCAGGATGGCTATTGTCAAAGAGCGGCTTCCTGGCAGGGCAAAGTACTTGGTGCTTAAGTATTTGAAGATGGGCGTTATTGATTTAGAGCAAATCAGCAGTTTCGATATGTTGTGTCTGGCAAGGTTGTATTTGAGGGTTAGGCGGTTAAGGGATGAGATATGCCGGTTAGAAAAGGTCAGTGAGACAAGGAGGCAGAAGCAGTTGGAGAGGTTTTTGGAGGTTTAGTGATGGGGTGTTTTTGATGATTGTTTTAGGTTTTTATACAGCATTTATTGGAGGTGGTCTATGAAGGGTTGTGAGGTGTTTTGAAACAAGGTTATGGAACACGCTGATGGGCTAAGGCGGTAGGCTATAGCGGTTAGCTAACACGGTGGGTTGGCGTGGTGGACTGAAATGGTGGGTTTCAAAAAGCAAATGGGCTTGCTTTAAGAGAGATAGAGAGTGAGAGAGACATGATAGGGGGGGTATTGAAAGTCTATACCCCTACCCAATGTCTAGACAAAAATCCATGTTTTTTAAGATAGACTCATCGCCAGCTGTTACCGCCGTTGGAACGGAGGGAGCCCGAAGGGCGACCGGAGTGCCAACGGCTATGCCGTACACCTCGGATGGGGTGCGGTAGCCCAACGCCTGGTGCAATCTGTCATTATTATAAAACTCGAAATATCGGCCAAGATAATACATCGCCTCAGCCACGGTCTGATAGTCCCGTAAATAAACTTCCTCAACTTTTACCGTTCGCCATAGCCTTTCAGAAAAAATATTATCGAACACCCGTCCTTTGCCATCCATGCTTATCTGGATGCCCGCATCCAATAATATTTTTGTAAAGTCCACTGAGGTAAACTGGCTGCCCTGATCCGTATTGAAAATCTCAGGCTTACCAAAGCTCAAAGACTGTTTTAAAGCAGAAACACAAAAATCTGATTCAAGAGTTATGGAAATCTCCCAACTCAGCACATATCGACTGAACCAGTCCATTACCGCAACAAGATAAAGCCAGCCTCTATACATACGAATGTATGTTATATCAGCCGACCAGACCTGGTCAATCTGGGTTATCTCAACGTCTTTCAGCAGGTATGGATATATCTTGTGCTCTTTGTCCGGCAGACTCAAAGACCGCTTTCTGCGCGGGTAGATCGCCTCCATGCCCATCTGACGCATCAGCCTGCGAACTCGCTTATGGTTGACATAATACTTTTCACGACGCAACCATTCGGTCATCTTGTCAATTCCATAAAACGGAGTCTTGACATACTGTTCATCTATCAATTTCATTAACCGCTCGTTATATTCTGTTTCGCCTTTAGGTTTATAATACAAACTGCTGCGGCTTAGTCCCAGTAGTTCGCACTGCCTATAAACCGGTATTTCTTTACCCGGATCGAGGGCTCTTCGCTTCTGCTCAAGTGTCAAGTCCAGATTTTTTTTTGAGCCAGTCAAGTTCCACCTTTAACTGGCCTATCTGCTGATACAATTGCGACGTTAATTGCTCCTGGTCTTGCCGATCATTTCGCCGTCGATTGGAAAATATTTCCGGTAGCGATTCTAAAAGCTGCCTTTTCCATTGTGTAATCTGAGTCGGATGAACCTGGT
>CAZTKW010000191.1:0-6626 GCA_964614315.1 uncultured Pirellulales bacterium | reverse complement strand
ACGGTGTCGTTCTCCTGCGGCTATGGCGGTAAAGCCGCTGTTAGGTTAAGGGATATCGCATTGGCCAGAGCTGTTGGATCCCCAGGCGACTATCGAGCCGTCCTGCTTAAGGCCCATGCTGTGCCACATTCCTGCGGCGATGGCGATAAAGCCGGTGTTAGGCGAAGGGATACCCATGTTTTCTCCCCATGCGATTATCGAGCCATCGGCCTTAAGGCCCAGGCTGTGCATTTCTCCTGCAGCGATGTCAATAAAGCCGCTGTTAGGCGAAGGGATATCGCATTGGCCCTCTATGTTGCGTCCCCAGGCAACGAGCGAGCCATCTGCCTTAAGGCCCAGGCTGTGTTCCAGTCCTGCGCTAATGGCGATAAAGCCGCTGTTAGGCGAAGGGACCTCACATCGGCCAGATATATTGTAACCCCAGGCGGCTATCGAGCCATCTTCCTTAAGGCCCAGACTGTGTCTTCCACCTGCGGAAATTGCGGTAAAATCGCTGCTACGGTTCGCTCCGACGACCTGCCTTCCCCAGCCGACAATCGAGCCGGCAGAAGCGGCCTGAGAAATAAAGACCGGAAAAATACAAACAGCCGCTAAAAGACATTGAATTTTGAACTTTCGACTAAACCCGAGGTTCACTGCTTTCTCCTCTTAAAAAAAGTTAATGTTTTATATATAGATATCGCTATAAGGTTTGCGAAAACTTACGGGTAAAGGAAAATTGGCCATTATTATCAATCTCCTCGTTATATAATCCAAAATACGAAGGACGATACTATTATAGAGCATTTACTTAGGAAATCAAGGAAAAAAGAGTAAAAAGTCAGGTAAAGTGAGAAGGGTTAGAAAAGTGAGAAGGAAGCCGCCCCCATAAGGGGTAAAATTCGCGGAGTTGATTTACGATATTGCCGCAGCCTGCTTTGCAGGTTTCGCAATTACGATGGGGTTTTAATGTTTACAAATGTAGGGAGATTTTAATATTATGGCAGAATTGAAAGAGTTGGTTTAGTAGCCAAGCGTCAGATATGGTAAATTTCAGGTGAAAGAAGATTGGCTGTGTTACAGCGGTGTTAAGAAGCAATTGAAAGGTTAATTATGAAACGTCGAGACTTTTTGAAAATGTCAGGTGTGAGTTTAGCGGCTTTTGCGATACAGGGGTGTATGCAAGCTGAGAAGTCGGCTGGCAGAGATGATAGCCGTCGCCCGAATATTCTTTTTTGCATCGCCGACGACTGGGGGTGGCCTCACGCCGGCTCTTACGGCGACAGGGTTGTAAAGACCGAAACATTTGACCGGGTTGCCGGGAACGGGGTATTATTCGATTACGCATACGTATCAAGTCCATCGTGTTCGCCAAGCCGCGGCGCTATACTGACGGGCCAATACCATTGGCGGCTGAAAGAGAACGCGAACCTCTGGTCTATGCTTGACGTTAGGTTTCCGGTCTATCCGCTGCTACTGGAAAAGGCCGGCTACCATGTCGGCTACTGGCGTAAAAGCTGGGGGCCGGGCGACCTGAAGGCGGGGGGCTATATAGATACGCATCCGGCTGGCACGAACTACGAGGGAGGGTTCAAGGAATTTCTCGAAGCCAGGCCCCAAGGCAAACCCTTCTGCTTCTGGTTCGGCGCCAGCGACCCGCACAGGCCCTACAAAAAGGGCAGTGGAAGAGAATCGGATATGGATATTTCGAAGATACGGCTGCCAGCATTCTATCCCGATGCCGAGGAAATACGCTCGGACATTGCGGACTACTACTTTGAAGTGGAGCGTTTTAACCGTGAGTGCGGCGAGGCGATTGAACTTCTTGAAGAAAAAGGCGAACTTGACAATACCTTCGTTGTGATTACGGGCGATAACGGGATGCCTTTTCCCCGGTGCAAAAGCAATATATATGATATGGGGGTGCACGTGCCGATGGCGATACAGTGGCCGGGAACAATCAAGGGCGGGCGGAGAGTGAAGGATTTTATGTCATTAGCTGACCTTGCGCCGACTTTTCTGGAAGTCGCAGGGGTGGAGGTCCCAGCGCAGATGAGCGCGCGGTCGCTACTGCCGACGCTTTTATCAAGAAAAGAAGGACTGGTGGATAAGAGGCGAGATTACGTAGTATTCGGCAAAGAGAGACATGTGCCAGCCCAGAAGGTTCCATCGCTTGCGGGGTATCCTTGCAGGGGGATACGTACGGAAAAGTATCTATATATTCGCAATTTTGCTCCTGAGCGATGGCCGGTGGGGGTTGCGTCAGGTGCGACACACCCGATAGGGAGCTTTGCCGACTGCGACGGCGGCCCGACAAAACAATATCTGGTTGATAATCGGGATGATGCAAAGGTTAGGCCGTACTACGAGCTGGCGTTTGCAAAGCGTCCGGGGGAAGAATTGTACGACATTTCAAAAGACCCGGACCAGATTAACAACGTTGCAGGCAAGCCAAAATATGCAAAGGTCAGGAGGAAACTGTCGGGAATGCTGATGACGGAATTGAAAAAGACAGCCGACCCAAGAGTGATAGGGGGCGGAGAGAAATTTGACCAATATCCGTACAGGTCGGGTTACGAACTCAACAAGGAATGATGTCGGCGGCATGCTGTCACCTGCTTTGTGAAAGAAGCCTCTGCTGTGCAAAGAGCTAAATGATGCGGATGCGCTGAGCGGAGTTAATTTAATAGATTGCGGTCGAGGATTACGGCATAGGCATGTCATTTTGCGGTATGGGTTTTGTAAAGCGAATCATTGTTTTTCTACTTTTCAGCACAATATACAAAGGCTGGTGGTATATTCATCCACACTGTTCGGGTAGTTGTTATTTTTTTGAATTTAGCCTGCAACTTTTTCTTAAACCTGCGGCCGTTAGGCAATAACAGCCCCTGAAGGTATGCGAAGGTCAAAAACTTACCGCCTGGTTTCAGTACATCCAGTATCGTGTCAATCAAATCGTCCTGAAGTTCGTCGGTGAAAGAGGCCCACGGTAATCCGGATATAATGCAATCACAGTATAGAAGCGAATGTATCTTAAGATACTTGCCGGCATTTGTGGCACAATCGTGATAGATTTGGACGTTCGGACATCTTTTTCGAGTGGCTTCGATAAAATCGGCATTGATATCTATCGCAAAAAACGTGGTGCCGGCTCGTATCTTCTGAAGAATTTTCTCAGTGAAAACGCCCGTGCCGGAACCGAATTCGATTACGACAGAAGCCTTCGACAGCTCTGCTGTGTCAGTGATTAATTCTGAAAGCCCTTCCGAACTCTTCGCGATTGCGCCAGTTTGTGAAGGACATAGCAAAAACTGCCTGAGAAATCGAATGAAATTCATAGCCAATAGGATTATACGCTTTATAAGTGTTAAATCAAAAAAAAAGAGTAAAGAATCTGGTAAAGGAATTTGCCTTAAAACTACACCGGGGTTGTTCGAATTAGGCTGCATCAGAGAAGTTAACCAAAGCATTCACCTAAAGCACAAGGGTGCCGGCAGAGGCCGTTAATTCCCACAAATAGTGATTGTCCCTGGTTATTTCCAAGTTATTTCTTTAGTTATTTCTAACAGTAGGCAGTTTTTAACGAATTTGGAGAAAATAACGGCCGTAACCAGCAGGATTATTTTTAGTTAATTGGGCATTTTTTTTTGACAGATACGGCATTTCTTATTATATTGCGAACCTCGGTTGGGATTGAGCGGCCATACGATATGGTGTAAGTAATTTAATAACAGTGGCTTGCAACCACAAAGTTAGTATAATTGACGGTGAATACAAGTCTCAATTTAACATGGAAAATTTAACGAATTATCATGAAAATGACCGATGGATGGTCGATGAAAGTAAGAATCTAAGCATGTAAGTATTAACTAGTTGTTGTTTTTTTTAGGAGGACTGTTATGGAAAGGAACAATGTATTAAGTGGTGTGCTGTGTGTAATGGTTGTAATGTTTTGTACGTCGGCTTTTGCAATTGCTCCAGTTGGGCCGCCCACAGCCGGTCTTAAAACTGAACAATGGAGTGCGGGTTTCGGCTATGCCCAGGGTGAAATCGATAATTTTGACATAGAGTGGAGTTCAGATATTGTCTCAGGTATTTCAGACTCAAAAGCTAAGGACATGAAATCAGATGCTTATTTAGCGAAATTTGGTTATGGTGTCAGCGATGACTTTGAGTTGTATGGTTTTCTCGGCGCCGCTGACAGCAGAGGCGAAATTGAGGGTGGCTTGATTAGCGGTAGTGAGAAAATTGATGGCGGCCATGACTTTAGCGGTGGTTTTGGAGCCAAGTGGACTTTCTCGAAAGCCGAACAGCTTTCCTGGGGCCTTGTGTACCAGATGAGCTGGAGTGAGGGAGACGACAGTATTCCCAACCAAGATTTATCAGCTTTTGGTTTTGGTGCATCAGAAACAGTAGATGCGGAGATTAACTCATATGATATTTTCCTTGCGTTAGGCCCGACATTAGAAATGGGAAGCTGGCGCATATATGGAGGCGCAGGTTTATACTATTACGATACCGATATAGGCGTGGACTTTATGGATACTACCATAGCGGAGGGAGACGCGGATGAAGCAATGTTCGGCGGATACGCAGGTGTTGCAGTCGACCTTAATGAAAGCACTTCTCTTTATGCTGAGTATATGCTTGCCGACGATGCCTGGATTTTAGGTACAGGAATTGTCTGGAAGTTTTGAAGATTAACAATAAAAGATATTGTTTTAGTGCCAGAAAAAGGCTGCGACTCGAATGACCGCAGCCTTTTTTATCTTTATGTTCAGCAATTTTTCGCTCAAGATCGTTAGTGATGCCGGTATAAAGAACCGTGTTATTAGTATTGATCATAATGTATACCCAGTAGTGTTTCATAGCTTTAGATTGCGGCATTCATTTTTATATACGTGAAGTGTGAAGCATATCTCGTAAGTTCGAGATATCGGCCGAGGATTACGGCATAAATGGCATAGCTGAAGTTATCGTGTTAGCCGGTGACAAAGGGGGAGAGCTGGCGGAGCTGGTTTACGATTCCGGGCATTTTTTGGATGGTGTAATCTATCTCCTGTTCGGTGTTGTATCTACTCAGGCTGAAACGGATAGAGCCGTGTGCGGCGGTAAAGGGTACTCCCATCGCCCTTAATACATGGCTTGGCTCCAGCGAGCCGGAGGTGCAGGCAGAGCCGCTGCTTGCACAAATGCCGAATTTATCAAGCATTAGCAAAATGGCCTCGCCCTCGATATATTCGAAGCTGATGTTGCTTGTGTTCGGGAGGCGATTTTCTTTATCGCCGTTTAGCTGAGCGTCGGGGCAATTTTCCAATAACCCATTTTCCAACTTTTCGCGGAGTTTTCTGACTTTATTATTTTCTTCTTCGAGATTTTGGGCGGCCAGTTCACACGCTTTTCCCAGGGCGATAATGCCGGGAACGTTTTCGGTGCCGGCCCTTCGGCCTGCTTCCTGATGACCGCCTACCATAAAGGGCGAGAGTCTTGTTCCTTTCCTTACATAGAGGACACCGATTCCTTTTGGGGCGTGGAGCTTATGGCCGGAAAAACTAAGGAGGTCGATGTTGCTTTTTGCAAGGTTTATGGGCATCTTGCCAATTACCTGCACCGCATCGGTGTGAAAAACAATGCCTTTTTGGGCCGTTAGTTCGGCGATTTTTTCAATCGGAAATATTACGCCTGTCTCATTATTTGCGTACATTATTGTGACCAGTGCGGTGTTGTCGTCGAGATGACTTTCCAGTTCGACCAAATCCAGGTTGCCCTGTTTGTCGACGCCCAGTTCAATGACAGTATAGCCGAGATTTTCCTGTTCCCTGCAGACGGTGAGGACGGCCGGATGCTCGACTCTGGTGGTTATGATTTTTCGCCTGTTAGGAACGGCGGCTAATGTGCCTTTGATGGCGGCGTTGTCGCTTTCGGTTCCGCAGCCTGTGAATACGATTTCACTGGGTTCGCAGCTAAGCAGGGCAGCTACCTTTTCCCGTGCTTGGCGGATTTTAATTCCAATCTGTCCGCCGAAGGTGTGCATACTTGAAGGATTGCCATAGAGTTGACAGAAGTAAGGTTTAATCTCTTCGAGGACTTCTTCGGCTACTTTTGTAGTGGCATTATTATCGAAATATATGGTTTTCATTCTCTACTCCCTGTGATTATGCGGCTGTTGAGCAGATTCTTTGTCTTCCTCCACAAAAAGCTCTTCTGCAACCAGTTCTCTCAATTTTGCTTCGACTACGTCTTTCATTGTAAACTCGGCCATTTTACATTGGGCACACATTCCTCTGAATGCCACGATTACTTTGTTTCCTATAATGTCGATGAGTTCGATGTTGCCGCCGTGAGCCCTGAGGGCCGGTCTGATTTGCTCATTTATAGTCTGCTGAATCAGTTGTATTTTCTGTATATTGGTGAGTTTGCGGCCTTTGGCCGGGGCTTTTGCAGATATTTCCCTGGCCTTGGTGGGCATTATTCTTTCTATTATCTTTTCAATTTCACCTTTGCACCCGCCGCACCCGCCGCCGGCTTTGCAGTAATTTGTGACCTCTTCAACGGTTGTCAGGTTGTTGTCCTTTATTACCCTTTCAATCTCATCTTCGGTTACTCCGAAACAGTTACAGACGACTTTGCCTTCAAGCTGGTGTTTT
>CAZTKW010000190.1:0-6634 GCA_964614315.1 uncultured Pirellulales bacterium | reverse complement strand
TTCTTATGACCCGGATGATGAGGGTGCGAGTAATCTTATTAACGGTATATGGAAATTCGAATGGGATTTCAATTATGACGGTGACACTTTTAACGTCGAATATTCTGAAATCGCCAACCATCCTGATTTTGACGGCATTGCCGAAAACACATTCACGGCAGGTGAACAGAGAGTAATGTTGAAAGTTTATGACGTTTACAATGCTATAGGTACCATCGAACGCACGTTCGATGTGGGCAATATTATTTATGTCGACGTCGACAGTTACCCCTTCCACGACGGCAGTACGTGGGAGAGGGCCTTTGTCGATATACAGGACGCCCTTGACATTGCCAGCAACGGTAACGAAATATGGGTAGCTGACGGAACTTATAAGTCTACCGATGAGGACGACCGAACAATCTCCTTCGAACTTGTTGAAGGTGTGTCGATATATGGCGGTTTTGAAGGCAACAGCCGTGCCGGAGGCGGTGAAAAGGGGAAATTTTCAATTGACAATCGCAAATGAATAACCACCCCAATTTTTGAACCAAAAATTCCCATTCTAAATCTTCCTAATTCGCTCAGAACGGGCTTTTTTGGGTTTGACAAGGTGTTTTGGCATAGTAGAATAGACATTGGCATCGCTGTGGAGATAAACATCAGGATTATGACAGATGCCGTATTGAGAGTGTAACTATTGAAACAATAGAGGCTTATATGCCGGAAATTTACGAGGATAAAACTGCAGAAGGTGTGTGTGCAACTGGCAGAGGTTGGAATTTTAACTTTAGAGGTGATTGTTTTTCCAGCCGGTATCGACGGCATAAAAAGTCGATTTCGGGTTGGTGGTCTATGGCAATAGTATCAGCGTTGATTATTGTAATTGTTCAAGGTTCCGGAGTTGTTTTTGGCAATTGCGCAGGTGAGGGAGTTGAGAATCCGAGTAGGGTTGTCTTGGGCGAAGTTTCTTTAGTCTGGATATTTAAGTATGCCTCTGTAGTTCTGGTACCGCTGCTTGTTCTTTTGGCGAGTGCGTTTTTTTTATCGAGGATGGTGAAGAGGCAGGTTACGTCGAAAATGATAAAACTGGAAGAGGAGGTTGCCGAACGCAAGCGTGCCGAAGCCGCCCTTCGACTGAGCGAGCAGTGTTTCCGTGCAATCGCCGATTATACCTATTTCTGGGAGATATGGGTTGGCCCGAACGGCCGGCCTCTCTGGACGAATCCGGCTGTCGAGCGTGTTACAGGCTACTCCGTCAAAGAGTTAATGGAGATGAAAGATTACCCGATGCCGCTGATTTATGAAGAAGACAGCGGTAAAGTTTCCAGGGCCTTCAGGTCGTCACTTAAAGGCAGCACGGGCAAAGGCCTGGAGTTTCGCATCCAGCGTAAAGATGAAAAGGTTATATGGGCATCTATGTCATGGCAGCCCATCTACGATGAAAAGGGAGCCTCTCAGGGTCATCGGGCAAGCGTTCGTAACATCACCGACCGCAGGCAGGCTGAAGAGGCTCTGGCGCATGAACGCGATTTTCTGCACATCCTTATGGAAAATATGCCGGACACGATATACTTTAAGGACACTGCCAGCCGCTTCACAAGAATCAATACCGCACAGGCCAAGTTGCTGGGAGTAAACAGTCCTGAAGAAGCTGTCGGCAAGACGGACTTCGACTTTTTCCCGCGGGAACTGGCCAATCGCTATTATGCAGATGAACAGGCGATATTTAAGTCGGGAAAACCTTTGATAGGACGAGAAGAGCCTACTATAGACGGCCATGGCAACAGAATATGGGTCTCGACAACAAAAGTTCCTCTACGCGATAAAGAATGCAATATAGTCGGCCTTGTAGGTATCTGCCGGGATATAACCGAGCACAAGCGTTCTGAAGACGCACTGAAACTAACACAGTTCGCTCTCGACAATGCGGCAGACGCCGCATACTGGATGGGCCCGGATGCACGATTTGTTTATGTAAACAACGCCGCATGCCTTTCACTGGGATATTCGCGCCAGGAACTTCTAACTATGACGGTGCACGACATTGACCCGGAATTTCCCCAAGAGGTGTGGCCCGAGCACTGGGAACAGGTTCGCCGGCGGGGTTCATTTACAATCGAATCTAATCATCGCAGGAAAAACGGGGAGGTTTTTCCAACAGAAATCAGCGTCAATTACATCAACTTCGGGGGAAATGAATACAACTGCGCTTTTGCCCGAGACATCACGAGACGCAAGAAGGCAGAAGAGACCCTGCAGAAAAGCGAAGAAAGATATCGTGCTCTGGTGGAAAATATCAAACTCGGGATTACTCTTGTTGACTCCGACCACAATATCCTGATGACTAATTCGACGGTCGGAAAATTATTCGGTAGTACTGCTTCTGAATTCGTTGGGAAAAAATGTTACAACAGGTTTGAAAAACGCAATACGATTTGTCCACATTGTCCGGGGGTAAAGGCAATGAAAACAGGCCTCTTCGAGGAAGTTGAAACAGAAGGAGTCCGGGAAGACGGTAGCCGTTTCCCTGTACGTATCCAGGCATTTCCGTTCTTCTCAGAGGAGGGAAAAGCAACCGGATTCATCGAGGTAGCCGAAGACATAACCGAGCGCAAGCTGACAGAGCAAGCCTTGCGCCAGTCCCGGCAGATGTTGCAGTCGGTGCTGGACACTATCCCAGTCCGTGTCTTCTGGAAAGACCGCAACTCAGTATACATCGGATGCAACAAGCTTTTCGCCAATGACGCCGGAGCGGACTCGCCGGAGGCCATTGTCGGAAAAACCGATTATGACTTCGCGTGGGAGAAGGAGCAGGCGGACTTTTTCCGGGAATGCGACCGTCGCGTTATGGACTCGGACACGCCTGAGTATCACATCGTTGAGCCGCAGCTTCAGGCAGATGGCACCAGGGCCTGGCTCAGTACCAACAAGGCTCCGCTCCATGATAGCGACGGCAAAGTTGCAGGCATTCTCGGCACCTATGAGGATATAACCGATCGCAAGCGAGTTGAGGAAGAGATTAAGAAGTTAGCAAAGTTTCCCGGTGAAAATCCGAACCCGGTTCTTCGAATTTCATCTGATGGCGCGCTTCTTTACTGTAACCAGGCGAGCCAGCCGTTATTAGAGCTTTGGAAATGTAAAATAGACCAGGTTATACCGGCCCGGTGGCAACAATACATACAGCAGGCACTCGCTTGCGGACAGGTCCCTCGGGTCGAGGTCGAATGTACAGACCGGACATTCTCACTGTCATTTTCGCCTGTGGCCGATTCCAACTATGTCAATGTTTATGGTCTTGATATCACCGAGCGCAAACAGGCCGAGGAAATGTTACGCCAGTCCGAAGAACAATACCGGGCTGTTTTTGAACAGGCTGCAGATTCGATTGTGCTCATTGATGCAGAGACGGGACAGTTAGTGAAGTTCAACGACAGAACTCATCAGAGCCTCGGTTATACCCGTGATGAATTCAGTAAGCTAAAAATAGCCGATTTCGAAGTCATTGAGTCCGCTGATGAGGTTACAAAGCACATCAGGAAAATCATCAAAAAAGGCCGAGACACTTTTGAGACAAAACATAAGACTAAAAGCGGCGAGATACTCAATATTCTGGTAAGCACCAAGGCCATTTCTATCGGTGGTAAAAGCTTTCTTCAGGCAGTATGGCGAGATATTACCGCGCAAAAGCAGGCCGAAGCCTCCAGAGAGAAGCTTAATAAAGAACTTGAAGAAAAAAACAAGGAACTTGAGTCGATTTTGTATGTTGCCTCGCACGACTTAAAATCGCCTCTGGTTAATATTCAGGGTTTTGGCAACGAGTTGTCGCGCAGTTGTGAAGTGATACATTCGGCTCTTAAGAGTAAAGAGAAAACCGCCGAGATGGAAGAGAAGTTACGTTGTACTCTTGACGAGAGCGTTCCTGAGGCGCTGGGTTTTATTCTTACCAGTGCCAATAAGATGGATTCACTGCTGTCGGGGCTTTTGAGACTTTCCCGGCTTGGCAGTGCAACGATGGAGGTAGAGCCTCTGGATATAAACGCTTTATTGGCTGGTGTCGCCGATAGTATGGAATATCAGATGAAGACAGCAGGCGTAACGCTCGAAATTGAACATTTGCCATCCTGCATCGGCGATGTTTCACAAATAAACCAGGTTTTTTCTAATCTTCTGGATAATGCATTAAAGTTTCTCGACAATTCCAGACCTGGTATGATACACATATATGGAAAAGTGGAAGACGGACAAAGTATTTATTGTGTTGAGGACAACGGCGTTGGGATTGCCCAAGACCATCAGGAAAAGATATTCGAGATATTTCACCAGCTCGAACCGGACCAGAAAGGCGGTGAAGGACTTGGATTGACTATTGTCAGACGCATTATCGACAGGCATAACGGCAGAATATGGTTGGAATCAGAACCTGGAAAGGGCAGCAAATTCTTCGTGTCTCTGCCAGTCGCTTGAGTGTTTACAATGTCATTGCCAAGCATTTTTATGGAAGGAACAAATTATGAAAAAAGAGGGCGTTATTCTCATTGCCGAAGATGATGAGGGGCATTTTTCGCTAATAAAGAAAAGTCTGCAGCGAGCGGGCGTTTGCAATGAGATACTGCGGCTTGCTGACGGACAGGAAACACTCGATTTTCTTTTTATAAAAGGCGACGGACCCAAACGCCAGCCGGGTAAAGAGTATCTTTTGCTGCTGGATATTCGGATGCCTAAAATAGACGGCGTCCAGGTGCTTGAGAAAATCAAGCAGAATGAGGAATTGAAGAAGATACCTGTGATTATGTTAACGGTGGCCGACGACCCTCGCACGATTGAGCGCTGTCACAGTCTCGGGTGCAGCGTTTATATAGTCAAGCCGGCTGAATATGAAGATTTTCAAAATGCAGTCAAAAAAATCGGCCTGTTTCTTTCGTTCGTGGAAGTGCCGAGAATAAAAAGAACAGAGCGGGAGAAAGTAAAGTGAGAGAAGACGCAGTTATCCTTGTTGCTGAAGATGACGCCGGACACTTTGAGCTTGTAAAAAGAAACCTGTGGCTCAGCTGTGTCGAGAACGATATTCTTCATTTCAAAGACGGGCAGGAGGTATTGGATTTCCTTTTCAGGAAAAACGACAGAATAAAACTCGATGAAAACGGCAGATGTGTTTTGCTTCTTGATATTCGTATGCCGAAGGTTGACGGGCGAGATGTTCTCAGACGCATTAAAGCAGATAAGCAGCTGAGAAAAATTCCTGTCATTATGCTGACCACCACGGACCAGGTTGAGGAAATTGACAGATGCTATGAATTGGGTTGTAGTTTTTATATGGTCAAGCCAGTAAATTATAATAAATTTATGGAAGCAGTTGAAAATCTGGGGGGATTTCTTTCTCTGAAATGGCTACAGGTGCCACAAATCGATGGGACCGACGAAGGAAACGAAAAAAACTGATTTTGTACCAGAGATACAATGAAAATATGTTAATGTGATACAGGGGGGTATATTACACAGCAATAATGGCTCGGATTACAGTTTTAGCGGAGAAGCAAACGAACACGATAATTTTAAACTGTGATGTTTGCAATAGCTGTCATAACCGGTATAATGTTATGGAAAAAGGATATTAAAATAATTGGGAACGAAACTTTATGCCTGGACACAGAACTCAATTTATAGTCGTCTTTGTAGTAATATCACTGCTTTGCTGGCCGGTCGGGGCAGCTTCGGCAAAGACCTGGCGCCTGGACCAAAACCGGCAGTGGAAGGCTGTTTCGACGGAAGGCCAAGACAAATATCTGCTGGCAGTGTCAGAAATCAAACAACTGGTCAATACCGGCCGGACTAAAGATGCCGCCAAAGCAGTGATTAAACTCAAAAAAGATTTTCCGGAAATCGCCGGGCCTGATTTGGATGCCTTTATCGAGGCGGAGATGCTCTTTGCCAAAGGAAAATTTTCCAAGGCAGCCAAGTCCTATAATAAACTGCTGACCGAATATCCTGAAAGCAAACTTTACGAGGCGGCTTTGGACAGACAGTTTTCGATAGCCACAGCTTTTCTGGCCGGCAGAAAAAGACCGATACTCAAGATTTTTAAAATGAGAGCATATTCTGAAGGCGCTCGGATTATGGGAAATATCAGTGACCGTGCCGGCGATGCGCCAATTGCGATAAAAGCAGCCGTATCCGTTGTCAAAAGCCTGGAAAGGCGAGGCAAGTTCAATGATGCATACTTTGAATGGTCACAGATATCATCGCGATGGCCGACAGGACAGACAGGAAAAGACGCACTTCTCGGCATGGCCCGGTGCAAGCACGCCGCCTACAAAGGTCCAAAGTATAATGCTTCGGAACTGATAAGCGCTAAAAGCTATTATGAGAATTTCAAATTACGATATCCAAAAGACGCCAAAGAAATCGGCGTCGATAAAATACTCAAACAAATAACAGAACAGCAGGCTGAAAAACAATTTAGCATCGGTCAATATTATCAAAAAGTTGGTGACAAACAGTCGGCTAATCTCTATTATCAAATGGTGCTGAATAATTGGCCGGAAAGTACGGCAGCGGAAAAGACAAAGCAGGAAATTAACAAAAGGCAAGAAAATGAAAGTAAAGAGCCTTGAGAAAAATCGATATTTTGTTTTTATAACTTTTTTCGGTCTAA
>CAZTKW010000189.1:0-6651 GCA_964614315.1 uncultured Pirellulales bacterium | reverse complement strand
CCATATCTGCCAGAGATGTTTGTCCTAACTTGTTACCCCAGTTATCTATCTCGTGGACCGCAAACTTCGGAAAAACCGCACATCCCGAAACTATGATGCAAAAACCCACCAAAAAAATACAAAAAAACACCTTCTTCCAAACAAAACATCTGCCTCTACAAAAACTAAACCTACACTGACTCATCCCACTGTCCTTTCTCCGCTGTGTTCATCGCTTAATCTGCAACACTCCCGGACCAATGCTTTCGGCGTTAACTTTATCATTTTTCAAGTCGTAATCAATCCTTTTAACAGCGTTACCGTTGAAATAGCAGGCTTCACTCTCACTGCCTACAACTATAATCATCATTTTTTCAGCATCAAAAAAGAATTCACTGCCTGTGAATTCTTTATCTTCATCCACATAAACAACCCCTCCCGTCGCCCTGAGTGTCGAAAGTTCGGTTTTACCCTCAGTACTTTCATGAAGTACAGCTTCTATGCTGCTGGCGGTAACTTTAACCGCCTGGCCTAACTGACCGCCAACAACAGGCACATAACCTACAGATATTTTCTGCTTCTCGGCGTCCGCTACAATTCGATTCGACTCTAAATAATACTTTAACGTATCGAAATCCTCAATCATTGCCCAACACGGCTGTTTCAAACTGAATCTGCCCGCCTCCGAATTCGCATCCGATATATTCGAATTATCAACTTTTATCACACCCGGCCCCAAAGCTGTAAACACCTGCTCACCAGCCTCATAATCAAACCTGCTGCATTTCAACTCAATCCCGCCGAGAAGTTTTTCTCCCGCTCTTTTGACGCTCGCAAGCCTAACAGTCCCCCCGTCGGCGGTGAGGTGTTCAATGCCGGCTTTCGAAGTTTCAGCTTTCGACAAATCCACTGTCAGCTTAGGCGCCGAAAGAGTGTATCGCTGTTGACTGTTCGCATCCTCTCTGACCATCGCGCACAAACAGTTACCCTCAAAGACAACCTGATTTGACGCAGGCAAAAACTCCACTTTTTTATCAGCCGTTATTGTCACCGGAATCGCCACCTCTTTGGCTTCACCGTCCAATATATCATTCGTATAAAACGAAATTTCCGAAGCACCACTGGCAACTGCATTACCGGACAATTCACTATAAGTAATCCTTTGAGCAACCAAGCGGGGGCGTTTCGTCGCATCATATAATTGTGTTGCACCCCGGCTATCATTTGCAGCTATCGCCGATGCGAGTTCGGGCAAATTTCCATACCGTTCAAAATAATCCATTCCGAAAACAATAATGCCCCCGTCACAGGTCACAATGATATCTTTATAATCCTCAGAAAATTCATTCGGCTCACCTGACGTTGGTACAGCCGCATTTGCCATCTCAACACCATTCGCATCGCCATCATCGGCGCTTGTTGACCCGTCATCGGAAGCTTTATCAAAAAAAATGTCATTAATGATAATTTCATCTGCAAAAATTATTTCTTCTGCAGTATCAATAACAACATTCTTACGAAATATGCTCCTGTAATTTCCAGCCTTCTGACTTACTGCTGCTTCAGTTGACCGGTTCTCTTTATCCGATGATACCTCTTTCTGTTCTGATGGTGTTTCCCCAAACAAACTCGTTTTGGATGATAGCTTGAGGCTTAAACGTTCTAAATGAATTATTCTAAGAAATTCAATCTCGTCGGCTTCAGGATTATATATAAGTTCAATTCCTCTGCCGAACATTTCAGCTCTTTCTGTTACAAATCTAACCGGCCCTGCCGTAGAAAACAGTGACTTTTCGCCGGCAAAAAAAATGTCATCGAGATAAATTCTGATTTCCTTCATATCGCTGCCCGGCTCAGGCAGAATATGAACAACCACATTCCCCATAAGTGTAGCGTCCTTGGGACTGGGCTGCCTGGTGTCAGGTTCCAACAAAACATTCCCCATATCGGCTGTCAGATAGCACTTAAAACTACGCCGAAAAACATTCATATACGGCTTCTTTATATCCCACAAGTCTCCTTCTTCGTGCAAAAGCTCCTCGAATCCTAATACTCTGTCAACTTCCCCGTTTTTATTGCGGTGTTCGAATTTGGGGTTTTGCATACCCACAACCCCAGTCTCACCTATTCTCCCTATTTTACGCTCAAATTTGTCTTCGTCGTCACCGAAATCTTCTGCCCTGTCAATCTCAATTTCCGGCCTCTCACTCAGACTGGTTACAACCAGATATACCCCGAGCACAGACATCACTGAAACAAACCATAAAAGAAATTTACGTGACTTAAAAAACATAATTAACTCTGAGTTTTGGATTTTCAGTTTCAAGATAACTGAAAAGTTAATGCTAAAAATTTAAAACTAAGAATACCTTTCCATAAGCTCTTGCCATTTGCCGGTATTTTTCAAAATGTATTCTATTACTTCCCGCACTGCACCACAGCCTCCCGTGCGTTTGGTTACAAAATCGGCGATATCTTTGACTTCATCAACCGCATTGGCAACCGCTGCTCCAAAACCCACATATTTTATGACTGGCAAATCAAGTAAATCATCACCGATACAGGCGACCTTCTCAGGAGAAAGCCCAATTTCTTTGAGCAGCTTTTTAAGTTCTGGTAACTTAAAATGACACCCCTGCAGACAATAATCCACTTTAAGCTGCTCGGCCCGGTATTTCGTAGCTTCGGTTTCCCTGCCGCTCAAAAAAGCAACTTTCAGACCTGCTCTTCGCCACATCCGAATACCGTGACCGTCGAGCAGACTGAAACATTTACTTTCACTTCCGTCGGCATTAATTATTATGTTTCCGTCCGTTAAAACACCGTCAACATCCAGCACCAGAAGCTCTATATTCTCAAGGACTGTTCTGCTATAAATCTTTTCCTCTCCCTGGTTCTTGATGTTTGTGGACTTCTCGCCGGAATTTGCTTTTGCTCCGTTTGTCATCCGTTTATCCAACAACTTTAATGGTCAATATATCCTGCACATCGATTAAGCCTACAGGTTTATTGTCACCGTCAACAACCGGAAGTTCGTCTATCCTGTATTTATGGAAGATGGCCGTTGCCTCTGCAGCAAGTGCATCCACCCTTATCTTTTTGCAGCCGGAAGTCATAATATCGCCGACTTTCAAACCAAAAACAGACTCACCTTGTTTCGTCATCAGCCGCCGCAGGTCAGCATCGGTGATTATCCCCGCCAATCCGCCCAGCTTGTCCACAACCATCACAGCTCCATGACGTTTTACATCACTGGTCTTTTCGAGCAATTCTCCTATGGTATCGGTAGCCTGTGCGATAGGCAATTTCTCACCAGGCCTGAACATCATCGATTGCTCAACTGTCAGCAGCTTTGCACCAAGAGAACCACCCGGATGAAAACGAACATAATCCTCAACTCCAAAATTACGCGCCTTCATAACACAAAACGCAAGAGCGTCACCCAACGCCAGCATACAACTCGTCGAGACACTCGGTGCAAAACCCAACGGACAGGCCTCTGGTCTCTGCCCGATACACAGCACCACATCACTGTGCTTGCTCAAAGTTGAATCGCTGTCGCCTGTGATTGCTATCAGCTTTACCTCCAACTGCTTGACTAAATTTATCAGCCTGATAATTTCATCTGTTTCGCCGCCATAACTTAAGACAAGTACAATATCGCTTTTGCGTAAACGACCTAAATCACCATGAACAGCCTCCACCGGATGAAGAAAATGGCTCGGAGTACCCGTGGAAGCAAGCGTAGCGCTTATCTTTCGTCCGACAATGCCGGCTTTGCCGATACCGCTCACTATCACTGAGCCGCTGCAGCTATAAATCATCTCCGCTACTTTGCCAAAACTGGCGTTGACCATCGGTCGAATCGAGCTTATTCCTTCAGCTTCGGCTTCGATTACTTTTCGCGCATAGTCAAGGTCGAATTTCACTTATTATCAATCTCTTAATTTATACAGCAAAACAAGGGCTCCATTCTGGCACTTGTCACAAAATGCAAACCACTTCCAATAACCGCCAACAGTATTATAAAACCAGCACACCTCGTCAAGCTCCAAATCCAGCTTAACGTGCCGCCAGTCTTGTCATGAACCAGGAAAAACGCCGTCGAAGGACAAAAAACTCACAACTTTACCTCGCTGCCACGTTCGTTGTAACAGACTATTTCATGCTTTTCGCCGGTGTAATTAGGCGTCGAATGAATAACCACACGTTTGTCGCTAATCTGCTCTATATGCGCAATTGCACCTCGCTTTACATTTTGAAGGTAATCGGCAACCTCCAGAGACACGAACAATTCGATACGTTTGATTTGCTTATTCGACGCTGAAAGATTCAACAAGCGAATAATCTCAATAGCCAGTGACTCATGGCTTTTAACAAATCCCCGGCCTCCGCAATGAGGGCACGCCAGATACGTCGTCGATTGCAGCGAAGGACGTATTCGCTGACGAGTCATTTCAACCACGCCGAATCTGCTTATCCTCAATATTTTTGAACGGGCACGGTCGGCTTTGGTCGCATCGCGAAATGCCTTTTCTACTTCTCGCCGGTGCTTCTCATTGCGCATATCAATAAAATCACAAACTATCAATCCGCCAAGGTCACGCAGTCTAAGCTGCCGCGCAATTTCCGTCGTCGCACCCATATTGATTTTATAAGCCGTCTGCTCGGCGCTTTGATGTTTACGATAACGCCCGCTGTTAACATCTATTGAAACCAGGGCCTCCGTTTGCTCTATCACAATTGAACCCCCGCCCTTAAGCTCCACCGTCCGTGATTGAACCTTGGCTATCTCATCTTCAATTTTGTATTTATGAAAAAGTGGAATTTTGCCGTCATAATATACCGCTCTTCGCCTGAAACGCGGGTATGCCTGCGAAAGAAAATCCTTGATTCTACGAACAACACTCTCCGAATCACATATTATCTTACTTATCCCACCGTTAAAAACATCTCTAAGTGTTCGAATAACCAAATCCGATTCCCGATAAAGCTCAGTTGGGGCTTTTCCCTTTTCTATTCGTTTTTCGATAGCTCGCCACAATCTACCGAGATATCTCAAATCATTTTGAATATCTCTTTTTGAGCATCCCTGTCCTGCTGTCCTGATAATAAACCCTATATCTTTTGGCGGATTGCTTTCATTAAATATTCGTCGAAGCCTTACACGCTCGTCTTCATCCTCAACCTTGTGTGAGACACCGTGCTTTCGCATCCACGGCATTATAACCAGGTATTTCCCGGGCAAAGAAAGATACGTGCTCAAAGTCGGTCCTTTGGTATTCAGCCCTTCTTTGGTCACCTGAATGACAACTTCGTCGCCCTTATGAAGATAACTCTGGATGGGCTGCCGTTCCTTCAGCGACTTCCTGCGCCCGATGCTCTCTACATGTCTGTCCTTTTTATTGGAAAAGTACCGCGGATGCACGTCACTAACGTGAAGAAAACCATTCTTGCCTATACCGAAGTCTACAAATGCCGCCTGTATACTCGATTCGACATTTACAACCTTGCCTTTGTAGATATTACCAACATGACTGTGAAGGCTCATTCGTTCAACATACAGTTCCTCAAGCAGACCGTCCTCGACCACCGCCACTCTGCACTCTTCGCTCTCCGCCACGTTTATCAGCATTTCTCTTGCCATTATTTTATTCCCATCAATCTTTCCCTGTCTCGTTTTTTCAAAACTGCAATTTACTAATTATGAAATACAAACTAAAGCATCAATTGCTTTTCCATTCTACCTTCGTACGTCTAATCGGCCCCGCCAAATCCTCCCTTTCAAGTTCCAGCAATCTCAAAATCTCTTCGACGCGTATCGTCCCTGCCGAACTGATTCTGCACTCGACTGTCACGAAAGCTCTCTTCTCATTAAACTCTACTGACTTCAGGAAACTCCTGACGTCAATAGTACGCGAAGTTCCTTTTGCATCTGTCTGCCGCTCTACCTCCAGATTTTCACTCTCCAGTAAACGTTTAATCCTGCCTCTCAACTTTTTGTTATGTCCATACTCCTGTAAATCAAATATATAAGTAGCCGCTCTGGCTCCAAATTTCTCCTTTGATTTTAACACATCGACCTCAAGTAACCAGACTCCCTCCGGCAGTTGACCTGATAGACTTTTCTTAAACCTCTCAGAATCAAAGCCTGACGCCGCCATACAAAGATACAGCAATTCGTCGTCTGACTCAATCCCCACGCTTCTCGGCAGGGGCAGCGACAGCTTGGGCCGGGGATTAAAACCCTGGCTATATTGCATTTCTATACCACCTCGAACACAGGCACGCTTAAAAACACTAACCGTCTCAGCGTGTGATAGGAACCTAATGTCTCCACTAACCTTGAATCTAACTGCCACTGTGAGATTTTCCCCCTCACAATTTTGAATTTTTAATCTTGGTTTTTGAATATTAGCGCCTATATTCTCAATTCTTCGAATTGATTATTCTCAAAAGTCCACAATCGACTATTATGCTCACTTTAACTCAAAAAACAAGTATTTTTTTCTAAAATTCTGCCTTTAATACGTCATTGCCTTAATTAAAAAACCATATACAAACACTGTTATACACTCTCACCTGCCTTTTTTAACAAATTAATCACCCAAATCTACTATAAAAGCCTTTCTGGCTCTTTGCTGTTTCAGCATACTTCGCTGTTTCTTTTCT
>CAZTKW010000188.1:2284-6653 GCA_964614315.1 uncultured Pirellulales bacterium | reverse complement strand
CAAATTGCACGAATTTTCGACCGAAATGCGCAAGTTCCTCTAATTATAGGGAGGCCTCTTTTCCCTCCCCCTGAAAAAAACTCTTTCTTCGTGCTCTTTTAAAATTAAGTCACTTGTTTTCTTTGAGCCTTGGTGCCTTAGTGGCTACGAGTAAATTATGCAAAACAAACCCAATTTCCTAAACACCCAAAGAAACGTAACTTCTGTTATAAAAAATGTTTACAGAAAAATTCGCCTCCTCGGACGCCGCAAAACCAAAGCCAATTCAAACCCAATCGAACCCAAACAAACTCAATCCCACCCCTGTTTTTGAGCGCAAAATTGGGTTCACACGGAGCGAAGCCCGGAGCTCGGAACCCAAATTCAAGCCCTGTTTCCGGCTTCACAAGGATTTACTTCAGGACGAGCTTATGGTAAAAAGCCTAAGTTTAAGATAAAAGGTAATTATGTGCAGCAACAAAGATTGGATTAAACAAACAATAGCTCATAAACAGACCTCAGCGGTGCCGTACAACTTCATGTTCTCTCCACCAGCTGAAAAAGTCCTCACCCGATACTATGGACGGTCAGACCTGGCCGAACAGCTGAATCTACCGATTCGCATGAACGCTCCCCGCAGTATAAAACCACTTTACGCCAATCCTGAAGAATTTGGCCCTACTATTAAAGATGAATTCGGTGTTACCTGGACTACCAGCCATGTGGACCGTGGCGCGCCTGTCGGCCCGGCCCTGGTTGAACCGGACCTTTCCGGGTACAAAATGCCAAACCCGGAGGCGCCATTTCGTTTTGAGGGTATTGAACGGTGGAGTGAAGATAACAAAGAGCATTTTACGGCCATTTGGGTTGGTGACCTGTGGGAACGCGCTACTTTCATGCGCGGGATGGAAAATCTTCTTTTGGATTTGGCTGTGAATCCGAAGTTCGTAGAGGAGCTTTTGCGTCGTCTCACCGACTATATTTTGCAGACCATGCAAATACTTTTTGCTCGTTTCAATTTTGATGCAGTAGCTGTGAGTGATGATTATGGAACCCAAAACGGCCTACTCATTTCTCCGGCAGATTGGTGCAGGATAATAAAACCCTGTCTTGCTGATATATATTCTTTTGCCAAAAAAGATGGCCGGTTTGTATTTCATCATAGCTGCGGGAATGTCCGTTCTATTATAGGTGAAATGATTGATATTGGGCTGGACATCCTGCATCCTATTCAGCCGGAAACGATGGATATTTTCGAACTCAAACGTGAATTTGGGCAGGATTTAACATTTTGCGGGGGCCTTGGAACCCAAAACCTTTTACCATATGGCAGTTGCCGGCAGGTTCGTGAAGAAATATGCAGGCTTAAGGAACAAATGGGTGCTGATGGAGGATATATTCTCGAGCCTGGTATAACTATTCAAGCTGATGTGCTTCTGGAAAACATGCTTGCTATGATTGAAGAATCGCAGAATTAGGACTTACAAGTTATTTTTTAGTCATTATTTTTGGTGGTGAAGTGCTAAAGGTATATTTGATAATGGTTAGGTTGCCCATCTCTTATTTTAAAAGCGGCTGCCACAGATATAAAAACTGCACACCATTTGAATTCAACCAGTCCGGTATTTCCACATTTATCAAAGCCCCGGCAATATCGTCGCCACTCATTGCTGAGCTATACACATTTGATTTATAACCTGACGGCCGGTGATAGATAACCACGCGTGCTTTGCTTACCCCTGCAATCTCTTTGGCCCATTTGATACTATCTGCCGGATAACCAATTCTGTCTATCAATTTTTCCTGCAAAGCTTCTTTAGCAGTGAATACCCGTCCATCTGCCAGCGTCTGGAGTTTTTGTTCTCCAATTGTTTTTCGACCTTCCTGTACTACCGTTAAAAATTGCTGGAAAAAGTCGCGAATAATTCCCTCCAGTATTTCGCGCTCCTCGTCGCTCAAATCGTGCAGGGGCGATCCTAAATCTTTCATTTCCCCGCTCTTAATCGTTACTGTTTTAACTCCGATTTTTTCCATCGTTCCTGCCACGCTGAATGTCTGCAATATAGTCCCTATACTGCCGGTTACGCTGCCCGGCTGGGCCATAATCCCGTCACAGCCGCACGCCAGGTAATAAGCCCCGCTGCAGCCCAAATCAAGTATACAGGCTATGACAGGCTTTCCTGTTTTTCTCTTAAACTCCCGCAGCATATGGTGCATAACATCGCTTGCTGCAACGGTTCCGCCGGGTGAATTCAGACGAAGCACGACTGCCTTGACATTTTGGTCAGCAGCAGCCTTGTCCAGCTTTTCTACAAACAGACTCACCGGATTATCTCCCTCTCTTATCCACCCGTGCCTTTGTTTGTTCATAAGCAAACCATCAACATCGATTAGGGCTATTTTATCAAAAACAAACAACCCTTTATCTCGCTGTATTTCCGTCTCATTAAGTTGCTTGTGGGTGGGTATGAGTTCTATTTGAAATGCCGTAGGTCCGCAACTTACCAGGATCACCAGCGATATTAACAAAGCCGGGTAAAACCAACCAAATCTTTTAGCCATTACTTATCCTCTCGGTAAAACTTTCAGTTTATTGTTAGAAAGAACTGTCCAATAAAAATCAAATTTGTGGTGATACACTCGTTTCTGAACTACATATCCGGCACGATTTCAGGATGAAGTTGTCCGGCCGAATTTATCTTGAAAACATAAATAAGTCCTTCTTTTAGTCTTGAGTATACGACATTACCATATATTGCTCTTATGTCATATTCCTTCAGTTTATCAGGGTTGTTTGCCAGTTCCCAAATATTTGTCCAAAATAAGTTTTTTTCATTTAAAGGTAAGAGTTTTAAAAAGTCGCTATATCTCTGCGGTTCCTTATCCGGTTCTTCTATAGCCAAACCATCTTCCGGAGCCATATTTTCGCCATATATCCTGCGCCAGAGGTATAACGCTTTTTCTTTGCCGTCCAATACCATTTTGTCTCCAAACTTTACGATTAATGCATCAAAGTGAATTATATCACCCTCAAATGTGTAATCTTTTTCAAGTACTTTTTGTAGTTTATCATCTCTGGTGGTTTCTACGAACCTTATAGTCGTAAAATGTTTTCCATCACGATATTCCCGGGAGATTACTTTGGCGTAACCGATCTGGTCTTCAAGTGTGAGGGTGGTTATGGCTTGCTTAAGTTGTTTGTTCTCTGTAAGGAGTTCATGAACAGTCATAGTTCCGTGATATAAGCCTCGCCCTAAATATGCTACGGCTGTGAAACCGGCAAAAACCACGACGTAAAAAACAATTCTTTTAATTTTGTATTTCTCAGGCATTCGTTGTATTTCTTTTTATAGAAGTTCTTCATTACGATGCAAGGTATCTATAACCTATATTTAATAATCGGCTCTAGGACCCTTTTTCATACAGGATTTCTGAAACATATGGGATGACACAGCTTATGAGCATATTTACCCCGTACATTTGAAGAAATAATCTTTTCCGTATTCATAGCAATGACTGATACACTTCTATTTGTTCCCTGTTTTCCTTCAGATATTTCGTCTGTATCGAAAATTAACATAAACCTTTGATTAATCAGATATTAAACGATACAATCTGTGTGTGATTAAAGCCGTATATATATTTTGTTTTCCCCAACGATTCTCGGTATCAATATATGGACATCTTTTTTTTGAGCAATTAAAATCGGGCAGTCAATGAATTCAGAGCAGTTGTTTCATCTTATAATTTATTTGGGATATCTTGGAGCATTTCTTTTATTAGGTCAGTTTTTACGCACAAAAATAAGGCTTTTCCAGAACCTGTTTTTGCCTGCCTCAATAATCGGCGGGTTTATTGCTCTCGCCCTTGGTCCTCACGCCTTAGGCTGTATTCCGAAGGATATCGCAAATACCTGGTCGATGTTGCCGGAGACTTTAATCAGTGTTGTGTTTGCGTGTATTTTTATCGGCAACAAATTGCCCGAGTTAAATAGCATTTGGGTACGAGCTGGTGCCGGAGTAACATTTGCATATGTGCAGGCTTCCGTTCAATGGATATTAGGCTTGGGTTTAGCAGCCCTGGTTATTGCACCGATATGGGGACTACATCCGGGCGTAGGGAGTATAATTGAAGTAGGCTGGTTCGGAGGCTCCGGTACTGCTGCTGGAATGACACCGGTTTATCAGGATTTCGGGTACCCCGAAATAGCAGCCCTCGGAATTGCTTCAGCGACAATAGGATTAGTGTATAGTATTGTTATGGGCATCTTTCTAATCAACTATGCAGTTCGAAAGGGTTATACAAAAGTATTAAAAACCGCAAGTTCTTTCCGCGAGGTAGGTTCAAGTGGAATCCTCCGCGGTGATGCGGCAAAACCTTTTGGAAGACT
>CAZTKW010000188.1:0-2274 GCA_964614315.1 uncultured Pirellulales bacterium | reverse complement strand
GTATTAATAGCAGTCGTCCTGGGATGGTTGACTCGTAACAGTCTGGCTGCCTTTCTTCCAATAGTTAATTCGATACCGGTATTCCCCTTTGCTATGGTCGCGGGACTTTTCATGCAGATGATTTTTGTGTGGTTGAAAATAGATGACCTACTCGACAAGGCAACTATCACCAGAATTTCAGGTACGGCACTGGATTTTTTGATAATTTCCTCTGTTGCTACTGTAAGTCTGAACGTAGTTATCACCTATTTTTTTCCCTTAATGATTCTAATATTTGCAGCAGCATCTTTTTCTGTATGGGTAACCTTTTGGCTGGGTCCCAAAATGTATCCTGAGGACTGGTTCGAATGCGCAATGGGTGACTTTGGTGTAATGTGCGGTACTGTTGCCAGCGGTCTGTTGCTTACACGAATAGTGGACCCTGAAAATAAAACTGTTGCTTTAGAGGTTTTTGCGTATAAGCGTCCTTTCGTATTGCCACTTGTTGGGGGCCTGTCTGTTTCGACTGTTATGGCGTTTCGGTATGGTCCATGGCCTGTAATATTTGTTTGGATTGGCAGCCTTGTTTTTAGTCTGGTTATATCCAAGGCCTGTGGGTGGTTTGTCTACTCCAGACCAAAAGGTCAAGGCCCCATACTAAATAATACCAGCGAGTGAAATAAAGATATTGTTTTTTTTCATATTTGTACAAAACCTGTTTCTACAGCAGTAGTGCTACAGTTTTGGTATCTCCTTGCCCAATGTTGCTATAAGGAAAACCAAATCAATCATTGTCATCCAGTGTCACAGTTTTTGGTGTATGGGCAAAAATTCCTCTTCTCTCCAGTAATGACCCCTCCATTCTGTGCAGATTCACCAGAGACTTGAGATAATTGACTACGGCCTCGATTTCAGCAATTTGACTGTGGACAAGGTCTGTCTGTGCCTGAGCAGCCAGCAAAGAAGTGGATTTGCCAACCCGGAATTTCTCGACTTCAGCCCGTAGCTTTTCCTCCTGGAATTTTCTGGTTGCTGTAGTGGCGGCTATTTGCTCTTTTGTGCGGGTTACCTCAATATAAGCCGAGCGAACATCAACCTGGACAATCTGAGCGAGATTATTAACCGCTTCAATTGACTGTTGCTTGGTTATCACCGCTCGATTGTGACGAGCCTTGGCACTGCGATTTAACGGGGGATAGTTAAACAGTAAACCGCCAATAATATCATAGCTGTCCCCGCCGATATTGCTTACGGACCGGTTAAATGAATTCGCATAGCCGGTTTTGCCAAAAGTGAGAAAAAAGTCCAACTTAGGGAGCAGTCCGTTTTTTGTTTTTATTACTTCAAGGTCTCCCTTTTTAACTTCCAGACGAGCTTGATTCAGGTCGGCACGTTTCTTCAATGCGACTTTCACATGCTGCTCGACGTCATCAAATTCACCAGTTGGTTCCGAAGGCTGATTTTCAAGAATTATCTGTCTGTCCCACATATTTTTTCCGCGGGGGTTCAACAACTGCAGCAGAAGTAAGCTTTCCTTTGCCAGGTCACTTCGGGCATTGATAAGATTCTCCCGTCTAAGCGCTACTTCAGCCTGTGCTGCCGCAAGTTCTGTTTCTGCAAGTTTACCGATTTTGATTCGCTCTCGGATCTCGGCTATCTGTTTTTGTGCCAAGTTTAGTGATTCGGTATAGATTTCAATCTGCCGTTGTGCCAGGGCGTAATCCCAATACCCTGATTCGACTTCTTCGAGGAGCAACTCGGCAAAACCTCGCAACTCATACTCGGATATTGCTGTATCGACATTAGCCTGATAGATGTTTGCCATATTAGCCCTTACGTCTGCCCCTTGCAGAAGTGCCTGGGTAACAGTTAGTCCAAGACGTGTCCCTGCAAAAGTATCGCTGTACAAGGATGAATCGACGATATTGGTACTGCCCTGCAAAGACAAACTGGTGCCTGTGGGAAACATTGTATCTATAAAGACCGAACCCAGAATTCTATCAACAGTGGAGCTCTCCGTGTCGGAACCGGCACGTGATAGCCGCTCGGCCACGCTTCTTTGGCTTGATATTCCAGCTCCAAGTACAGGGTCAAAAATCGATCGCTCCTCTTCTTCAAATGTTCTTATGATTGCCGGATTCATTCTTTCAACGATAAGGCCCTGATTATTTTGCATCGCCATAAGAATTGCTTCCTGAACGCTTACTTTAAGAGGACCTTCGTCAGCGGTAGTACTCGACGTAGTGATATTGGCATCTTCGGGAGCGAGATTGCTGATTTTGTATTCTTCCCGGC
>CAZTKW010000187.1:0-6664 GCA_964614315.1 uncultured Pirellulales bacterium | reverse complement strand
AAAAGAAAGAAAAATGTTAAAAGCGGTTTTACGATGGTCGAGCTTATGGCCGTGCTGATTATCATTGGATTGCTTGGAACCCTGGTTGCTACAAAGGTGGTCTCGCACATTGATAAGGCAAAAGTTATTACCACAAAGAGCAACCTTAAGGAGTTCCATCGTCTGGTCAATCAGTTCAAACTGGACACCGGCCGATTCCCGACCGAAGAAGAAGGGCTTTATGCTCTTATCGAAGAACCCGGCGACGTTGAAGGTTATCAACCTGGAGGATATCTGGAAACCACGGAAGTGCCTTTAGATGGGTGGAAAAGAGAATTCCTCTACGAGCTTTATCCCGAGAGCGGCAAGGCTTTCGTAATTATGAGCTACGGGGCCGATGGTGAAGAAGGTGGTGAAGGTTATGACACCGACTTATACAGCACCGACGCAGACTGATTTCGTTACCCGGGATAAGTATAACCTGATGCGTGAACGGGACGGTATTGGCAATACTCGATACAAGATACGCACGACGAGATACGGCTTTACACTGACCGAATCCATAGTGGTGGTTTTTATAGTGTCCTTGTTTGTGATGTTGGCGCAGATGAATTTTTCCGGAGTGTTCAGAAAAAATGCCTTTAAAGCGCAGGTGCAGGATTTTGTCTCGACAATGCAAATGGCCGTCAATACCGCCGCAGAGAGTAACAGGAGATACGAGGTGATTATCGACCTGACCGAGCAAAGCTATATGCTTCGAGAGATTACTTCCCCGGATATATTTGCCGATGTCCTCGAGGAAGAAATTATTGTAGAAAATTATTTTAGTGAGAACTGCTGGGTTGAATATGTTTTGTTTGATGATTATGAATTCGAGGAAAGTTTAAGTTTCACCAACGAAGACAGGGCAATGTTTCGGGCCGGACATTCAGGTTGGCAATACGGCGGTGTAATCGTTCTGCTCGACGAAGACGACAGGCCCTACACTATCGTAGTTAACCGTATAAACAGAACAGTTATATTGCAGGAAGGTGAGATTGAACCTTTGACGATGAGAAGCCAGGATGAAATACCTTTTTAATAAATCGTATTTCGTTGAATGTGAAAAGAAAAAAGGTGTAACAGGATAACAAAGACCGTATGTGAAATATGAGTTACCGGAAACAGCATAAATATTGCCGCAGGGCCTTTAGCCTGGTGGAAGCGACAACCTCCTTAATCATATTGGCATTTATTAGTTCCAGTGTGCTGGTTGTCATAAATCGCTGTGTGGCTGCAACGGCCGATTCTGTCCTGCGGATGCAGGCCTTTGAGGTCGCTCGTGAGAATATGGAAATGCTTCTGGCACTCGATTCGGTTGAGGAGAAGGTTGAGTACGGCTATAGTGAAAAGTATCCTGAAATTCAATGGCAGACAACCGTTGAGTCTTTTTCCGCTCCGTCCCCGGATTTCTCCAAACCAACGTCATTGGGATGGGTTCGGGCGATTTGCTTGGCTGAGTATGTCGATACAGATGGAGAGCAACAAAAGGTTGAGTTGGTACACTGGCTGACTAATTTGACACAGAAACAAATGCAGCAGATCGCTGAGGAAAAACGGCTCGAAGAAGAAATGCTCGCCCAGATGACTGAGCGGGAGCGGGCCATCTGGGAGCAGAAAAAGAAAGAGAAAGAGGAAGTTCAATCTGATCTTTAGTTTGGGCCGGATCTTCTGCCCGGTCCGCTTACGGACCCTTAAGGATCTCGCAAATTTATTAAAGAACTGATGGACCGACTTAGTGGGTAAACCGGATATATTTGGTATGAAGAACATTACTTACAAAACATGCAGGAACAGGAAGGCTTTTACCCTGGCCGAGGTCGTTGCTGCACTGACGATAGGCTCGATGGTTCTGGTTGTTGTTCTGGGCATTTATACCCGTGCCGAGCAAACCGCCGCTTCAATTACATATAAGCTTGACAGTAACCTGCTCCCAAAGGAGGTTTTGCAGCGAATCGCAGAAGACCTCGACGATATTGTCGGGGCAAACTCTGATACCAAAATAATTATCAGAAGGAATAAACTCGACCAACTTTTTCAAAGCGCACGAATAGAAATTGTAAAAACCATAAATGACAGCAAAAATAATCCTGTGACATTTGAGAAAATCGTCTGGCAGAGCAGCTACGATTATGATAGCTGGGTCGATGGCCTTGTCTTATATCGAAGTCACACAGGAATAGCTGTGGAAGATAAACTCTTTGATGAGGTAAGAGCCGATTGGGAGAAGGAATATTCTTTTGTACCAATTTGTGAGGGTGTCACTTTTTTCAAAATACAGGTTCCCGTTGGAGATAAATTACAGAACCGATGGGTCAGTGATAAGCTGCCGCCCGGTATTATAGTAACTATTTCTTTCGCCGAGCCTTTTAAGACTGTAGAAGGTTTTTTTGATGTACCCGAGGAGGAAAAAATCACGCGCACCATAGCCATTGATAGAAGCAGAAAAATCAAGTTCAAAGTTGTGCAAACAGATTACGACGGCTTTTTGGAAGGCCTTGAAGAAGACCAGCAGGCCGAAGAAAACGAGCAAGACCCAAACGAGCAAGAAACTGAGATAGATTAGGAAGATGAATAAAGTCCGAGAAAACTTTTGTAATTGTCCAAATAGTTCGCAATTTAACCGCCGAAAGCGCTTGGAAAAGGCTAAGGTTAAACTAATCCGGCTCGGAATTGAGAAAAACACCAATCGTTCCGGCATTGTCTTAATGGTGACACTCGTGCTGCTCGTAGTGCTTTCGACTCTCGGCTATACCTTAAGCAGCCGCATCGCTGCCCAGCGTCACCGCGATTTTTATATTATAGATTACCAGGCCGCCCGTTACGGCTGTGACTCGGCACTCAAATATGCTTTTGCCGTGTTGTCGGATATTAATACCCCCGATTTGGTTTTCCGTTCGGAAGAGCCGGATTTTTCCGATTTGTTTGCTCTCAGCGAACTTGAATATCAGGAGTTTCTCGCCCAGTGGGCCGAAGAGCAGATGCTGGAGCAGGACGATTTTGACATAAACCCCGATTTGGATAATTTACTTGCTCTCTTTGATAGCGCCGACAATAACGATTTTAATAATATCGACGTGACCCCTTATTTCGATGACCCTAACATTGTCAAGATACGAGGTCCCTATGGGCCGACATGGCCCCTTATAGCCGAGCCGACCGAGCTTGAGATTGGAACTGCCACCGTTAAGATTGAAATCGAGGATGAAAACGCAAAATACCCCATCGGCTGGGCGATGCTCGATGATGAGGAGATTCAGCGGGAGGCACAGGCCGGCTTTGAGACTTTCTGCGAGTGGATGGGTATCGACCAGGTCCAGGTTGAATTACTGAAAGAGCAATTGGAGCAGATAAACGAAATAAGGCCCTTCAACCTTGACCTGAAACCGATTACTATAAAGAAAAAAGTCCCGTTACAACCTGCCAGACGGACAGGCCGAAGCCGCTCGAGACGTACAAGAACACCTCGCACAAAAACAACCAGGAAAACAATACCAGTCGCTGCGCAGATTGCCGATTTTGCCAAACTCTTTCACAGCTCTATGATTGATACCGACGAACTTGCCAGACCCACTATAATCAGTGAAACCAGAAAAGAATCGGCCCTAAAGTATATCGGAATGTGGGGATCGAGTAAGGTTAATATAAACACTGCACCCCGCCATGTGCTCGAAGCCGCTTTTACTTTCGGTGGTGATGCTACGGAAATCGCCGATGAGATTATTGAGCGAAGACGCATAGAGCCTTTCACGGATTTTGAGGATTTAAGGAAAACCCTTTTCAGGTATGCCGATTCCCTTGAAAAATGTGAAAAATGTATCACGACCACCAGCACTTTCTTTACGATTAAAGTAACTGCTGTACGCGGAGTGGCCAGGGCCTCGGCCGTTATAGCCGTTATGAAGGAAAAAGGTAAATGGCAGCGAATCGCCGTTTTCTCCGGTTAAAATGACTAAAAAATGAAATTTGACGCAGTATCGAAATGAACTGAATATTGACTCTGCAGGAGCTTGTTAGAAGTGGAAAAACAAAACTATTTGGGAATATATCTAAGCAAACAGTCTGCAACGGTTCTCTGTCTCGGCTCCCAGGATGGCGGAAGAAAGCCCGTTGCATGTTTCTCCGTTTCTGTTGAAGACCAGCAGGGACAGAATCCGCAGCAGCTTGCCGACCTCATCGCTCAGGGCTGCGCCGAGAGAGAATTGAACTTTTCCGACGTTGCGGTTGCCCTCGATTGTTCGATGTTTATGCAGCATAATATACACAGTGAATTTACCGACCACAAGCAAATCGCTTCAACCGTCAGGTTTGATACCGAGGAAGCTCTAGCTACCGATGTAACCGACGTTGCCATCGCTTTTGATATAACTTCGACTGACCAGACAGGCTCCGACCTGACTGCCTTTACCGCCCAGCGAAAGGTACTCTCGGATATTCTCCTTGCCCTTCAGGCTAATAATCTCGACCCTGTAACAATTGAACCCGACGCTCATTGCCTCTCGAGATTTATCAGCCGGCGGCCCTCTTCGCAGGAATCCGAACAGGCAGGGACCTTCTATGGAATGTTGTCCCGCCGAAGCGGTTATTTTATTACTTTTACCGATTCACAAAAAGCCCCGATACTCCGAACGTTTCTAATCGGCCCCGGCCAGAACAGGGCACAACTCCTCGCAAGGCAAGTACCTGTAACAACAGCTTTGATTAAAACCGACGAGCCGATAAACATCCTTGAATTTTTCGATTCCACCGCCTCGGTAAACTCTCAGCGCCTTAACGAAACTCTCGGTATCGAAGTCAAAGCTTTGAATTTGGCCGAAGCTGCAGATGTTGACTCGCAGACCCTTGCTGATTGTGCTGACGCCGTCGAGTTCGCAATTGCCTATGGCGCCGCTTTGGCCGGTCTCGAAAAAGCCCAAACCGTAAATTTCCGCAATGATTTCAGCCCCTATCAAGGAAAAAAGCTAAGACTGCAAAAGACACTAAAGCTTTTAAGTATAGCCGCTACGGTCCTTTTGTTTACTCTCGGCGTTTATTTTCAACTACCGTTATCTAAGGCAAACAAAAATCGCGCCCGCTTGCGGGAAAGACTCGCCGAACAATACACCGCTGTTATGCCGGGAAGCAAAAAGGCCCCCTCCAGGGCCTCTGATATAGTAAAAAGACTTGGCGGTGAGTTAAGACGCATAAAAGAAGTCAAGAGCGGCCAGCTAAGCGCATCGGGCGAGCAGTCGATATCAGCAAAATTAACACAGGTCCTTGAGGCCTTGAACGAATGTGCTGCACAGACAAATCTGAACATTGAATCAATCTCTATTACGGGTAAGGACATTCGTGTTGTCGGCGATACGTCCAATCGTGGAAACACACTGAAATTGTTCAAGGCTATAAATGACAGGATGGAAATATCATCACAGGAATTCGGAGCAAAAGGCGGCAGGGACAATTTTTCCGTCGCTGTTATACCTAAAAAGTAGTTGAGGAAAACATTATGAAGGACATATACAAAAATCCGATTTTGTACTATATACTCGTTCCTGCCTTAGTGGTTCTCTGGCCATTGTTGGTCTGGGCCGTATATTTACCCGGCGCAAGGGAAAGCCTGCAGAAAGATATGGAACAGTATGCAAAGGCTCAGCAAATTATGGCACAGATTTTGGAGCTTGACCCCGAAAGGCTCAAAATCTCAGGTTCCAGTACCGCCTCCGCTGAATTTGATTATGCCAACAGTGTTGTTGAGATTGCCAATTCATGCCAAATACCCGCCACCAGTTACAATATCAGTTCCAAGCCCGCCCGCGTTAAGGACCGCCAGAAAACCCAGAGTGCCGTCATCCTCTTAGATAACGTGGACATTACTAAATTTGCCGAGTTCCTTTCGAGAATTCAGCTTCGATGGGCAAATCTCCAGTGTGAGAAGGTTAAGCTCACAAAAAAGGAGGGTCTCCCCGACGCATGGAAAATTAACCTTGATTTTAAGTATTACTATTGATAACCCCTCGCTTCAAAAATAACCAATCCATCAGAATCAGCCATTCGTGGAAGGGCAATGACATTTTGCCTGGTGATGGAGTTATCTTGCTTTGGGGATATCAAGAAAAACGAACTTATACTCATAGCTTGACATAGGATACGGCGAATCCTCGCAATACAAACCCTGCCCAGAGGACGATGCTAAACATAAAGGAAAGCAAATCGTGGGGGTAAAATTATTATTTATTTTACAACGGTTGTGGTATACTATTTTTATAGAGTAAAGTGTGCAACGGTGCATTTTATTATAAGTATTGACGGCGAGATAGGAGAAAACGGAGGCAGAAATGACAGAAGAATACCCGGCTTCAGCAAAGGTATATCTGACCGAGGACGGCATCAAGTTCAGCATACTGGATATGCTGGCCTATTTCGAGAAGTACGGTGCGATGCGTGTCTCGGATTTGCACATCAAAATCGGCGTTCAGCCGGCCTTTCGAATCGACGGCGACCTGATAAAGCTCAAGGGGGAACCGGTAACAGAAGAACTGGCAAAGCAGCTAATCTATCCATTGCTGAGTGAAAAGAACCTGGAAAAATTTCAGGCTGAGCAAAATGTCGATTTGTCGTATCGGATGGGGGACCTGCAGTTTCGGATAAATATCTTCAAGGAGAA
>CAZTKW010000186.1:0-6697 GCA_964614315.1 uncultured Pirellulales bacterium | reverse complement strand
GAACCCGGCCCGTCACCAAATGATAAAAAGTGGCACCTAAGCCATAAATGTCGGCCCTGCCGTCAATATCTATTTCACCGCGAATTTGCTCAGGCGCTATATAATATGGTGTCCCATAGGCCTTACCAGCCTCAGTTTGTGCAGCCTCGATGTCCGTGGTCTCACGCGCCAAACCCATATCAGCAAGTTTGACCACGCCCTCGCTATTTATCATTATATTCTTCGGCTTGACGTCGCGGTGAATCAGACCACATGAATGAGCGTGAACAAGTGCCCGAGCCACCTGAATGATTACATCCAAGGCCTCTTCTTCGCTAAAAACCTTGCCCTCTGAAAGGTCGTCGTATAGAGTTTTACCCTTGACATATTCCATCACAAAATAGTGATAGCCGCCAGCTTCGCCCACGTCAAATGCCTGAACGATATTATTGTGATTGAGCTTACCTGCAGCTTGACCTTCCTTATAGAACCGTTCCACATATTCTGGATTTTCACTGAATCGCTTCGGCAAAACTTTTATCGCTACTGTCCGATTCAAACTCAATTGTTTGGCTTCATAGACTATTGCCATCGCACCTTTACCAAGCTTGCCTATTATTTTATACCCTGGAATCTGGTGGGCGGTTGCTTTACTTTCTCTTATACTATTTCGCAGTCTGTCAGCCTGTGTCGTCGTAATATATCCAAGGTCAATCATAAGATCTTTAAGCAGGATAGGATTGACTTTACGGCGGGATTTCAACTCCTCAACTGAACGACGCATCTCTTCGTTCGTGCAGAGCCCCTGCTCTACAACCATTTTGCCGAACACCGTATCGTAATTTGTTTCGTTTATCATCAAACCACTCGCCGTACCTGGCTAATAACGAAACTCCCAAATATCAGCCTCTTCACAAACAACCAATTATCAGTTTATAAAACCGTTGTCAAAGAAAATTTGCTTATTCTTATTATAAAAAAGCGTTCTCTAACCACACAAAATCGACTTTTTTAACCCATAGGTTTAGCCATTTTCTCAAAACGGCGCCAATCTCCATTCCAAATCGCTCCACTTTAGCGTTGACTTGACGACGAATCTTGCTAAACTAACGCTTTTTCAAAAACTGATATAAACAAAACCGGTAACCGTCAAGGAGTCGCCAAGTGGCCTATAACTGTGTCGTTCTAATCAAGCAAGTTCCTGATACCAAAAGGATTACAGGCCAGGCAATGAACAACGATGGTACCGTTAATCGCTCTGCCCTGCCTGCCATTTTCAATCCCGAAGACCTCAACGCCCTCGAACTGGCCTTGCAAATCAAGGAAGATTTCGGCGGTAAAGTAACCGTCATCACTATGGGGCTGCCCGCCGCAGCATCAATCCTCCGTGATTCTCTTTTCCGAGGCGCCGACGAGGCAATCCTGCTGACCGACCAGAAATGTGCTGCAAGCGACACACTGGCCACCAGTTACATCATAAGTTGTGCCGTTAAAAATTTAGATTCTGACATTGTTCTTTGTGGCAGGCAGGCCATCGACGGCGATACCGCACAAGTCGGACCTCAGTTAGCTGAGAAACTCGGTATCACACAAATTACATACGTTGAAGAGCTTATTGAGCTAAACGGCAAAAATATAACCGTCCGCCGAAATATCGGAAACGGCTTCCAGAAGGTCAGAACTAAATTGCCGGTTCTTTTGACTGTTACCTCCGAGGCTAATGAACCCAGAGTTGCCGGCGCAAAAAAAATGATGAAATACAAAAATGCTCTTGCCCCAATTGAAGTTGGACAAAGAATAAAAGCTCAGAACCATGATGCCGACGAGCCGACCACCAAAGACCTCATTGGTCACAAATGCAGCAAATTAGAGCAGAAAAGTTTACTGATTAAGCAATGGGATTTAGACTTTCTCAATGCTGATTTGAAATGGTGCGGCCGAAGCGGCTCACCCACAAAAGTCCATCGTATCCAAAGTGTCGTTCTCACCACCAAAGAAAGTAAAGACATTGAGCCAAATGACCAGGGAATTTCAGATATGATACACGAATTGATTGAAGAGAAAACCATTTCATAGACAAGTTGAGCAAGATATATGATAGAAGTGAATAAAAAAGGTGAAGTCTGGGTTTTTGCTGAGCAGCATAACGGCCAATTAGAAGATACGCCGATTGAACTGATGAGCAAAGCCCGCCACCTGGCCGACATTCTCGATGTAAAACTGGCAGCTGCTGTCTTGGGTAATAATGTCAAAGACCTATCTACAAAGTTAATTCATTACGGGGCTGATAAAATATATCTGGTTGAGCATCCTTTGCTTGAACATTACCAGACAAACAGCTATGCAAAGGTAATTTCCGATTTAATCCATAAGCATAAACCGCAGATTGTCCTTTACGGAGCTACTATTACCGGCCGAGACCTGGCGCCGCGCGTTGCAAGCGCAACAAAGGCGGGACTTACAGCCGATTGCACCGACCTGCAAATCGGTGACCACACGCCCGCCAACAATCCAAATACCTACAAAAACCTGCTTTTTCAGATTAGACCCGCTTTCGGCGGAAACATAATCGCTACAATTATAAACTACGACCGTTGGCCGCAAATGGCAACCGTCCGCGAAGGCGTAATGCCGATGCCTGCCCCCGACACCTCCCGCAAAGGCGAAATTATTACCGAAATTGCCCAACTGTCCCAAAACGATTTGCCTTTGGAAATTCTCGAAGAGCATAAGCGCCGGAAGAAAATCGACTTGAAGGCCGCCAGGATAATCGTTGCCGGCGGCGCAGGAGTTGGCAGTAAGGAAAATTTCTCGCTCATCTGGGACCTCGCGAATTGTCTCGGTGCTGCACCGGCTGCTACCAGAGCCGCCGTTGACCTCGGCTTCATCGACCACGACCATCAGGTCGGCCAGACCGGCACCACCGTCCGGCCGAACTTATATATCGCCGATGGAATCAGCGGTGCAATTCAACACCAGGCCGGTATGTCCCAAAGTCAGAAAATCGTAGCAATCAACAATGACCCTGATGCTCCCATCTTCCAGATTGCGGCCTACAAGATACTCGGCGACCTCAAGGAAGTGGTGCCGAAAATGATAAAGGCAATAAAAGAAAAGGGAATAAAAGAATAAAACACGGAAAAAATTAGAAAACGGAACAAGTTATGGCAAATTTCTACACCGATAACAACGACATGCAGTTTTTGTTCAGGCATATAAACCTGGGCGAATCGGCGACGATTTGCGAGGAGAATTTTAAATTTTCAGCCGAATTCGATTATGCCCCTGCCAACGCCGAGGAGGCTGTAGAGAATTATGCCATGGTTCTTGACTCGCTCGGACAGTTAAGCGCAGATTTCATCGCCCCGCGAGCTGAAGACGTTGACCGCCAGGGCAATACACTTAATGAAGATGGTTCGGTAACCTATGCAAAAGGCATTACCGAATCACTCGCTCAACTTGCCAAAGCCGACGTAATGGGCTTTACTCTCCCGCACAGGTTTGGCGGTCTGAACTTCCCAAATCTGGTTTATTCGATAGCTATTGAAATTGTATCACGCGCTGACGCTTCGCTTATGAATATTTTCGGTCTGCAGGGAATTGCAGAAACAATCAATGCCTTTGCCTCTGAAGAAATAAAACAACAATACTTACAAGATTTTGCCACAGGGAAAGTAACCGGGGCCATGGTCCTGACCGAACCTGACGCCGGCTCGGATTTGCAGGCTGTTAACTTACGAGCATTTCACGACGATAATGGCAACTGGTTCCTGCACGGAGTAAAGCGATTCATAACAAACGGCTGTGGTGAGGTACTGCTGGTTTTAGCTCGAAGTGAATTGGACAGAACAGGAGGACTTGGTCTGAGTTTATTTGTCTGTGACAGAGGACCGACAGTGCATATTCGTCGCCTGGAGGATAAACTCGGTATCCACGGCTCACCTACCTGTGAAATATTTTTTGACAATACACCATGTCAGTTAATCGGTGACCGCCAGCGAGGTCTCGTTACTTATGTCATGAGCTTAATGAATGGCGCTCGTATCGGCATTGCTGCCCAATCGGTTGGTATAGCCGAAGCTGCCTTCCGAGTCGCCCGCGACTACGCCGCCAGCAGAAAGCAGTATGGCGTAGCCATTGAAAAGTTTCCTGCCGTCCGAGATATGCTCATCGATATGAAAATCGCCATCGAAGCAGGCCGGGCACTTTTATACGAAACATCACGCATCGTGGATTTGGAAATCGGATATGCTAAACAGCTTAAATCAGACCCGCCCGAGGACAAAGACCAGGCAAAACAATTCAAAAACCAATCGCGAAAATACAAAAGATATGCCTCAATGCTGACCCCTATGAGTAAATATTATTGTTCAGAAATGTGCAATACCGTCGCTTACGACTCAATTCAGGTCCTTGGCGGCAGTGGTTTTATGCGTGACTACGCCTGTGAGCGGCATGCCCGTGATGCCAGAATCACAACTATTTACGAAGGAACAAGCCAATTGCAGATTGTTGCTGCCGTTCGCGGTGTCTGTAGCGGCACCACCGAAAAATTCCTCACAGAACTAACTCAACTAAACTATGAACCACAGTTGAAAGATTTACTCGAAAAGCTTACAGAAGGAACTGAACAACTGAAAAAAGCCGTTGTCTTTGTAAAAGAACAGAGCAACGAATATATGGACCTTTATGGCAGGGCGCTGGTTGATATTGCCATAGACCTGATTAACGGCTACCTGTTTTGCAGCCAGGCCAGCACTCAAGTTGATATGCAGGTCCAGGCCGCCAGCAACGGCCAGATGGCTAATGAGACTATTTCTATGAAAGAAAGAAAGGCCATGATTGCCCGCAGGTACATTACAAAAAACGCACTAAAAATCCGGTCTCTTACAGAGATAATCTGCAGCGGCGACAAATCCACCTTTACCGATTACCCAGCTTTGATTGGGCCTGTTATACCTGAAACATAAACATACAATCACGAGACAGAAACACATGCTTCAAGCAGTAATATTTGATTTTGACGGTGTAATAACCGACTCCGAAGTCCTGCACCTTCGTTCTTTTAACAAGGTCCTGGCCCAGTATGGTGTTCGGATAGAGACAAAGGATTATTACCGAGATTATCTCGGCCTTACCGATGTCGACCTGTTCAAAGAGATGGTCGATAAGGGATTGTTAAAAGTTGACAGCACAAAATTCGAAATCCTGTTAAAGCAAAAAAAACAGGCCTTCGAAAAACTCGCCAAAACTGAAGGCAGAATAATCGAAGGCGTCCGTGATTTCCTCCAGATGCTTTCACAGAATAGCATTACAATAGCCATTTGTTCCGGGGCACTGCTGGTGGAAATAGAACTGATATTACAGGAAGCCAACCTGCGTTTTTTATTTGAAGTGATAGTTGCCGCCGACCATGTTAAAAAAGGCAAGCCAAACCCCGAAGGTTTCTTACTTACTTTGCGAAAACTCAATGAAAAAAGCCAAACTCAAATATCTGCCGGCCACTGCATTGTAGTAGAAGATTCTCACTGGGGGCTTGAAGCTGCGATCGCGGCAAAAATGCACACCATCGCTGTAACAAATTCTTATGAGGCCGACCAGTTAACACAGGCTGAAAAAATCGTACCGCAATTAAACCAATTGACTATAACAGACTTGCAGCAACTTTGCAGTTAAGAACTCGACTACTCCTTTGAGCCATTTTTGCCTGATTTGGAAATCAGTTTATTCTCTAAATAAATGTGCAAATCACCGTTCCAGGGCTTAAAGCATATATCTATATCGCCGTCTCCATCCACATCGCCGGCCACAGCCTCGTGACACCTGTAACCTTCGGTCAGAATGTGTTCAATCCACTTGCCCCCCTTACTGTCGGCATTCTCCCAGATGAAAGTCAGCCTTGCTTCGTCGGTCCCCGTCCCGCCTAATGGCCCTTCACCGGAAAAAATATCGGCATCACCATCGTTATCAAAATCAAAAACAGAAAGCGAATGTAAATCGCCTTTCTCTGAAGCTATCGTATGAACAATCCAATTACCACCTCTGCCGTCGGTATTTTCAAACCATTTTACCCAGCCCGTACCGCCTTCCGAATCTGCACTGGATAAGACAACATCATTGTCACCATCATCATCAATATCTATAATCCACGACTTTGTCGTATCAGGGTATTGACCTTTTCTATTTCCGGCAATATTGCTGTGCCAGGACCATGAAAGCCCCTTGTTTTTGTTCTCGAACCACCCGGTAGAACGCACAATATCATTATCGCCATCACCGTCGATATCCCCTACTCCGCGCGGGTCAATCCCTCCGTGCACACTTTTACCGATATAATACCTCCGCCACTTATTCGCTGCGTTGGTGGGAATTTCATACCAATATAAAGCGGATGTATCCGCCATCGCCACAAGGTCAACCTTGCCATCCCCATCGATATCGGCTGCAACGTTATCGTGTGTCCTGACGGCCCCATTTGCTATTTTGATAAACTCCTGAGAGCGAGGATTGCAGGGATTGCGGTACCATGCCTCTCCACTAACCTGGTCTATCCATCCGTCTCCATCCACATCAAAAGCCGTCCCGCCCACATCCGTTGGAGACTTGCTGCCTAACTTATGCCGAAACCAATTATCCGGGGCTTTATACTCATACCACATAATATCACCGTCACGTGCACCAACTACCCAGTCAAGGTCTCCGTCATTATCCATATCTG